>DASVUT010000263.1:0-12918 GCA_036386955.1 Sphingomonas sp.
GCGGGCTTGCCGGCTGGCTGAGCCGCCGCCACGACGCGCCGATCGCGATGTCGCGGTCCGAATGGCTGACGCTGCGGCTGGTCATCGCGCAGGCCACGCCCGAGCCGCCGGCCGAACTGCTCGCCTTCCGCCGCGCCTGCGGTTGGAGCGACGAGGAGGTCGCGCGGGAGGCGGGGCAGAGGTGGGACCGGTTCGCGATGATGATCGCGCGGCTGCCCGTCGCGTTCGAGGCGCTGGCCGATGGCGACCGCCTGACGATCGGCGGGCGCGATTGGGAGGTGGTGACAGGCAACGGGCACAGCCCCGACCATGTCTGCCTGCTCAATCGGGCCGCGGGCGTGCTGATCGCGGGGGACCAGGTGCTGCCCCGGATCAGTTCCAACGTGTCGGTGTCGTTCACCGAGCCCGGCGGCGATCCGCTGGGCGACTGGCTGTCCTCCATCGCCAAGCTCAGGCGTTTGCCCGCCGACCTGCTGGTCATCCCCGGCCACGGCATGCCCTTCCGGGGCTTGCACGACCGGCTGGACGCGCTGGCGGCGGAGCATCGCGAGCGGCTGGATGCGCTGGCCGAGCATCTGGCGACGCCCAGGCGCGCGCGCGACTGTTTCCCCGTGCTGTTCCGCCGCGCGATCGGGGCGGACATGCTGGGGCTGGCGACGGGCGAGGCGCTGGCGCATCTGCGGCGGCTGGAGGTCGAGGGCACTGCCGTGCGCGAGGCGCGCGATGGCGTTTGGTGGTTCGCCCGCGCCTGAGCTAGACCCCGGGCCGACACGACCCGGGAGAGCAGCATGTGCGACGAGCATACCGTCCAGGACAATGAGCGGCATGTGTCGCGCCGCGACTTCGCCGTGGCGACAGGGGCGGTGGGGCTGTCGATGCTGCTGCCGACGCCCGCCGACGCCAAGCCAATCAAGGGCCGCGACGTCGTCATCAAGACGCCCGATGGCGCGTGCGACGCCTATTTCGTGGCACCGACCAGTGGGCGCGCGCCGGCGGTTCTGGTGTGGCCCGACATCATGGGGCTGCGGCCCGCGTTCCGGCAGATGGCGGATCGGCTGGCGCAGTCGGGCTATGCCGTGCTGACGATCAACCAGTTCTACCGGTCGGTGAAGGCACCGATCCTGGGTGCCGGCGAGACATACGAGCAGCCCGCCGTGCGCGCGAAGATCGGGCCGTGGCGCGCTCTGCTGACGCCCGAGGCGACGACCAGCGATGCCAGGGCTTTCGTCGCGTGGATCGACGCGCAACGCGAGGTGGATCGCAAGCGCGGGCTCGGCTCCACCGGCTATTGCATGGGCGGGCCGATGACGATGCGGACCGCCGCCGCCGTGCCGGCGCGGATGCGCGCCGGGGCGTCGTTTCACGGCGCGGGGCTCGCCACCGACAAGCCCGACAGCCCGCATCTGCTCGTGCCGCGGATGAAGGCGGGGTATCTGATCGCGGTCGCCGAGAACGACGACGCGCGCAACCCGACCGAAAAGGAGACGGTGCGCGCCGCCTTTGCTGCCGCGAAACTGCCCGCCGAGATCGAGGTCTATGCCGGCGCGATGCACGGCTGGTGCCCGCCCGACAGCCGCGTGTACAACGCCGCTCAGGCCGAGCGCGCGTGGGACCGGATGCTCGCGCTGTTCAACCGTTCGCTCTGAAGGATAACGGCCATGACCGACCTGACCTTCTACACCAACCCGATGTCGCGTGGGCAGATCGCCCGGTGGATGATCGAGGAAACCGGCGCGTCGTACGACACGGTGCTGCTCGATTACGGCACAACCATGAAGGCACCCGACTATCTGGCGATCAACCCGATGGGCAAGGTGCCCGCGATCCGCCACGGCGACCATGTGGTGACCGAAGGGGCGGCGATCTGCGCCTATCTGGCCGATGCGTTTCCCGATGCGGGGCTGGCACCGACCGCGGCCGAGCGGGCGGACTATTACCGCTGGCTGTTCTTTGCCGCCGGGCCGGTCGAGGCGGCGATCACCAACCATCATCTCAAGTTCGATCCGGCGCCCGAGCAACAGGCGATGGCGGGCTATGGCAGTTTCGACCAGGTCGTCGAAGTGCTCGACAGCCTGATGCGGGACCGCGATTTTGTGGTGGGCGATCGGTTCACCGCGGCGGACGTGTATTTCGGGTCGCAGATCATCTGGGGCACGATGTTCGGTACGCTGCCCAAGCGCACATCATTCGGCCCCTATGTCGAGCGGCTGACCGCGCGCCCGGCGTACAAGACGGCCAAGGCTAAGGACGACGCGCTGATGCCTGGGCGGCCGGACGCCGGATAGACCGGCTTGGCGATGGGCCGGTCGGGTGCGGGACATCGCTGTCCCGCGCCCCATCAGTTGCTGTCGGAGTCGTCGTCATTCTCCTTGTCGATGATCAGGTACGTCACACCGGCCGCGATCGCGACGCCGATCAGAAGCGGAATGGTACTTGCGCCGGACAGCTTGCTCGGCTTCGAAGCGGGCGCGCCCGCGCGGACCGACTTGGAAACGGACAGCTTTGCCGCAGGGTTAGCCGGCGCGGCGCTTGCGGCGACCGGCGCCGCGACGAGCGCCAGACCGGCGGAAGCGGTCGCCAATGATTTCAGAAGCATAAAATTCTCCCTTGGAGCAACGAAACGTCGCGGCCAACGCAACGCCCGACGCTCAGCCTTGTTCAATGACTTTGGGGGCCGACCGTAACGCTCGTCAGTCCGGCGGACGAGGTGTGCAAGCCGAGGGACGAAGCGTCGATGCCCAAGGGGTAGGCGGCCGAACTTGTCGAACTTTGCGGGGTCGCGGCCCATTCGCGGACGTCCTTTCCCGCGCGATTGGGGGCGGATCATCGCGCATGGAGGCATGCTGCCCGTCCGGCGACGTGTAGGACAGCACGAATCGACAGATGTCGCGGCTCGTGTTCGTCGCGCGCGGTTTTCTAGCGCCCTCTCCCGCCTTCGCGGGAGAGAGCTAAGAAGTGGCACGTCGGTGTGGAACAGCAGACCCGGCATGCGCGAGATCTACGCTCCGCGCTGCCCCTCTTTCCAAGATCGGGCCTTCAACCGCGCTGCGCCTCGAGCTTCGCCAAAGGTGTTTGGGGACGTTGGCGAATAGCGATCGCCGCAAGGATCGCGCGACGTTCCACCTCCGATGCGCTGCCCCAGCGCGCGATTTCGTCCAGCGTGCGGGCGCAGCCGGCGCAGATGCCGTCGGCGATGCGGCAGACACCGGTGCAGGGGCTGGGGACGGGAAGCGTCAGACGGTGAACCGGGCCGAGAGGAAGGCGGGGACGGGGCCATTCCAGCCTTCGTCGGGGCCGTCGCCATGCTGGTCGTCGCGGCGGCGCGGCGCGCGGTCTTCGCGCGGAGGGCGGGCGTCACGGGGTTCGCGCGGCTCGCGATCGGAACGGGGCGCGCGGTCTTCGCGCGGAGGGCGCGGCGCGCGTTCGGGGGCAGGAGCGACGGCGGCGAGGTCGGCGGTGAATTCGGCAGCGGGTTCCGCCGCCTGTTCCTCGCGCGCTGCGCGATCGGCGCGGGGGCGGCGCTCGGGCCGCTCACGGCGGGCGCGGCGGGGCTCGTCCTCGGCGGCGGGTGCCGCCGCTGGAGCGGGCGCGGTGTCGAGGCGGTTGATCTTCTGCCCGGTCAGCTTTTCGATATTGTCGATGTTTTCGGCATCGTCGGGGGCGACGAACGTATAGGCGGTGCCCGTCGCGCCGGCGCGGCCGGTGCGGCCGATGCGGTGGACATAATCGTCCGGGTGCCACGGCGCGTCATAGTTGAAGACGGTCGAAACGCCCTTGATGTCGAGCCCGCGCGCGGCGACGTCGGAAGCGACCAGAACGTTCACGTCGCCGCGCTTGAACAGCTCCAGTTCGGCGAGCCGCTGCGGCTGTTCCATGTCGCCGTGAATCTCGCCGGACCTCAGCCCCGCCTGCTTCAACACCTTGTTGAGCTCGCGCACCGTCGTCTTGCGATTGCAGAAGATGATCGCGTTGGTGACCTCCTCCTGGGCGAGCAGCTGGCGCAGCCGTTCGCGCTTGGCCGCTTGCGAGGCGACGGGGACCAGCCACTGCGTGATGTTGAGGTTGGTCGAGGCGGGGCGCGAAACCTCGATCTGCTTCGGGTTATCGAGGAACTTGTCCGCCAACCGCTTGATCGGCGCGGGCATGGTCGCCGAGAACAGCAAGGTCTGGCGCTGCTTGGGCAGCTTGGTGCAGATTTCCTCGATATCGGGAATGAACCCCATATCGAGCATCCGGTCGGCTTCGTCGATGACGAGCAGCGAACAGCCGGTCAGCAGGATGTTGCCGCGCCCGAACAGGTCCATCAACCGCCCCGGCGTCGCGATCAGCACGTCGACGCCCTTTTCGAGCGCCTTGATCTGATCGGTCATCGACACGCCGCCGATCAGCAGCGCCATGGAAAGCTTGGTCCCGGCACCGTATTTCTCGAAATTCTCCGCGACCTGCGCGGCGAGTTCGCGGGTCGGCTCCAGGATGAGGCTGCGCGGCATGCGCGCGCGGCTGCGGCCATGCGACAGGATGTCGATCATGGGGAGCACGAAGGCCGCGGTCTTGCCCGTGCCCGTTTGCGCGATGCCGATCAGGTCGCGCATCATCAGCACCGACGGGATCGCTTGCGCCTGGATCGGCGTGGGTTCGGTATAGCCCGCCTCCGTCACCGCGGCCAGGAGTTCGTCGGACAGGCCGAGATCGGCAAAGCTCATTCGCGGGGCACCGGAAAAAGGCCGCAGCGAAGCTCGCTCGGCGAAGGGCGAGCCGGTCCACGATTACGCGCGAAAAGTCAAGATTTCAGCAGTCAGCGCTTGGGGGTGAGCGCGCGGAACTGCTTGATGGTGCAACTCGCGCCCGATCGCACGCGGATAGAATCGCGCCCCGAACAGACTTTTCCGTCCGCCGAGGGGCGGATGTAGAAGCCCGAATAGAAATCGAGTGGCGCGCAATCGCCGTCCAACTTGGCGCGCACCCGGCTGCCCCCGGTCAAGACCAGATCGACCAGGGTGGGCGCGTTGATCGCCGCCCCCGCCATCGACGATAGCGCGATGCATTTGGGGCCTTTGCTTTCCTTCCACACGATGGGTGCTGGGATCGGCCGGCGTCCCACCGGCCGCTGGGCCGGCTCGATCCGTGGCACGCGGATGACCACCCGCTGGCGGATGGTCAGCTGCGCGAACGCCACGCGCGGCTCCTCGACCGCCACGGCGGCGGCAGGCGCGGCCAGCGCCGCGAGCGCGAGAGGGAAAGCGGGATGAGTCATGAAGGGGGGCAGCGATAGAGCAGGACGTTGAACGCGCGATGAACTTTGTCTAGCGAATCGCGGATGACGCCCGCGTTACACGCTCTGCTCGCCGCGATCGGGGATCAACTGCCCGCGGAGGCGGTGGTGACCGATGGCGACCGGATCGCGCCGTGGCTAATCGATTGGCGGGGGCGATATCGCGGCACCTCCCCGCTGCTGCTCCAGCCCGACACCACCGCGCAGGTCGCCGCGATCGTGCGGGCGGCGGCGGCGACGGGCGTGGCGCTGGTGCCGCAGGGCGGCAACACGTCGATGGTCGGCGGGGCGACGCCGGGCGCGGACGGCACGGCCGCGATCCTGTCGCTGCGGCGGATGAACCGGGTGCGCCGGCTGGACGCGGACGCGATGCAGGTCGTGGCCGAGGCGGGGGTGGTGCTGGATGATCTTCAGGCGGTCGCAGGGGAGACGGGGCTGCGGTTCCCGCTGACGCTGGGCGCGCGCGGGACGGCGACGATCGGCGGGCTGGTGTCGACCAATGCAGGCGGCACGCAGGTGCTGCGCTTCGGATCGATGCGCGCGCTGGTCGCGGGCGTGGAGGCGGTGATGGCCGACGGATCGGTCCATGACGGCACGCGCGCGCTGAAGAAGGATAATCGCGGTTATGACCTCGACCAGTTGCTGATCGGGGCGGAAGGAACGCTGGGGGTCGTCACGGCGGCGACGTTGAAGCTGGTGCCTGCGGTGGCGGCGCGGACGGTGGCCTGGGCGGGGGTGGCCGATCCGCAAGGAGCGCTGGCGTTGCTGCGGCGGTTCGAGCGTGCCGGCGAGGCGGTCGAAAGTTTCGAGCTGATCCCCGGTGACACGCTGGCCGCCGCGCTGCGTTACCTGCCCGCCGCGCGGCCACCGATCGCGGGCGCGCATGCGTGGCACGTGCTGATCGAGGCGACCGCGCCCGCCGGCCGCGAGCCGGTGCTGGCAGGCGTGGAGGCGGTGCTGGCGGCGGCCCACGCGGACGGGCTCGTCGCCGACGCGACGATCGCGGCATCGGAGGCGCAGGCCGATGCGTTCTGGGCGATCCGCGATTCGCTGTCGGCGGCGGAGCGCGCGCGTGGACCCGCGGTGCAGCACGACATCGCGGTCCCGGTGGCGGCGATGCCGCGCTTCATGGTGGAGGCCGCCGCCGCGTGCGAGGCACGCTTTCTTGGCACGCACGCCAGCGGCTTCGGGCATCTGGGCGACGGCAACGTCCATTTCCACGTCCGCGCGCCCGCCGGCGTCGACGCGAGCGTCTGGCAGGCGGAGGAGGCAGCCTTCATCACGCGCTTCGTGCATGACCTGGTGGTGGCGGCGGGCGGCACGATCTCGGCCGAACATGGCATCGGCCAGATGAAGGCGGACGAACTCGCGCGCGTCGCGCCGCCGGCGCGCATGATGGCGATCCGCGCGATCAAGGCGGCGCTCGATCCGCTGAACATCCTCAATCCGGGCAAGATCATCGCGCTTGCGCCTTCGCCCCCCGCCGCTTAGTCACCCGGGCGGGGGGGCAAGGTGCCCCGATCGACGGAGTTCATCCTTATGGCCAGCGCGCCGCTGCCGCTCTTCTACAATGGCCTCGAGCCGCTTTCGAGCGAGCTTCATCCCAATCACAAGATCCGTGCGCAGGATGCCGCGCCCTTCCTCGCGACGCAGCATGCGGTGCCGATCACGGTGGACGAATTTCCGCTGGTGCAACGGTTCATGCCGATCGTGTTCTCGGTCGGCGACGATGCGATCCCGCTCGCGCTGATGGGCCTGAACGAGGGCGTCAACGTGTTCGTCGACGAGGCCGGCAAGCTGACGGAAAGCAATTTCTACGTCCCCGCCTATGTCCGCCGTTATCCGTTCATGCTCGCCCGGCTGCGCCCCGATGCGCAGGAGCTGTCCTTGTGCTTCGATCCCACCGCCGATGCCGTGGGCGAGTTCGAGGAGGGTGAGCCGCTGTTCGCCGATGGTCAGCCGACCGAGGCGACAAAGGCGATCCTGGGGTTCAACGAAACGTTCGAACAGGCCGGGCAACGGACGCAGAACTTCATGAACGAGCTGCGCGAGACGGGCCTGTTGATGGACGGCGAGGTCACCATCCAGCCCGAAGGCGCGGACCAGCCGTTCATCTATCGCGGGTTCCAGATGATCAACGAGGAAAAGCTGGCCGAGGTCCGCGGCGACCAGCTGCGCAAGATGACCAAGTCGGGCATGCTGCCCCTGCTCTATGCGCACCTGTTCAGCCTGTCGCTGATGCGCGAAATCTTCGCGCGCCAGGTGCAGGGCGGCAAGCAGCCCCAGGCGCAGATGCCCGCGCCCACCGTTTGATCGGGCGCGAAAAGGGGGCAGGTTCGACCCGAATTTTTTAATCGGCCAAGGCTTGAACCAAAAGCCCGTTCACCCATTTATGCCTTGTACGGTGGCGTGTCCCCCCCTTTCGCGACACCGTACGGCGCGCTTTCAGCGCGCCTCCTCCCTGAACCTTGGCCACCTCGTACGGACACCGTGCGGGGTGGTTTTTTATTCGGCGGCGATCGCCAGGCTGCCGAGCACCTCGTCCTCCAGTGCCCGGATGATCCCGCGCACCAGCGCCGCGGTGGCCATCAGTCCTGACCCCGGCCGGTCGAGCCGCGCGTCGAGATACAGCGTGCGGTCGAGTTCGAGCTGGATCGCATGCCGCCCGCGCCCGCGCGCGGCGTGGCGTTCGATGACATGCCCGCCGGCATAGGGCGCGTTGAGCGCGACGGGCAGCCCCGCGGCGGCGACCACCGCCTCGACCCGCGCGACCATCCGCGCCGACGCGCTGCGCCCGAACCGGTCGCCGATCACCACCCGCGCCGTGGCCGGCGCGGCGAGCGGCGGCATCGAGTGGATGTCGAGCAACACCGCCGACCCGAACCGCGCCTGCGCCGCGTCCAGCGCCTCGGTGAGCGCGGCGTGATAGGGGCGATGATCGCGCATGATCCGCGCCTGCACCTCCTCGTCGCTCCAGCGCCGCCGCCATAGCATCGCCGCCGATCCGGCGCGGCGCGGCACGAGGCCCAGCCCACCCTCCACCTTGCCCCCGCGCGGCATCGTCGCAAGCGCCACCGCGCCTTCGTCGACCTGTGGATCGCGTTCGTGCTCGGCGCGGTTCAGGTCGATCCAGGCGCGCGGGCGCTGCTGCACCAGCATCGTCTCGGTCGTGCGAGCCGCCAGCGCCACGGCATCGACGTGGCGATCCTCCAGCAGCGTCAGGAACGACGGCGCGACGCGAAGCCCCGCCATCAGCGCCGCCGGATACGCACGGCCGGCATGCGGCACCGACAGGATGATGGGGCTGGCCGGGGGTAGCGACCCGTGGGTGGCGAAGGCGGCGTCCATCGTGCGTGACGCTACGCCCCCGCCCGCGCGGCGGCAATCATGCTGCAATTGTTAATGATCGCGGCGATATGGCGGCATCCATGGGAAGCGACGCGATGATCCGGATCCTGCTGGCCGAGGACGACGATGTGATGCGCGAATATCTCGTGCGTGCGCTGCAACGCTCGGGCTATTTCGTCGCGGCGGTGGACCGCGGCACGGCGGCGATCCCGCTGCTGGAGGCGGAGGTGTTCGACCTGCTGCTGACCGACATCGTCATGCCCGAAATGGACGGGATCGAACTGGCGCGGCGCGCGGGCGAGATCGCGCCCGACATGCGCGTCATGTTCATCACCGGCTTTGCCGCGGTGACGCTCAAGGCCGGGCGCGAGATGCCGCAGGCGCGCATCCTGTCCAAGCCGTTCCACCTGCGCGACCTGGTGGCCGAGGTCGACCGCCTGTTCGACCTGCACCGCGTCGGCGGGCTTTCCTGATCGCACGCTGAATCGCTTGCGCCGGGGGAAACGCCCGGCTACAGGCCGCCTCCTGATGGGCGTGTAGCTCAGTGGTAGAGCACTGTGTTGACATCGCAGGGGTCGCAAGTTCAATCCTTGCCACGCCCACCAGACATACCCCGTCATCCCTTTGGGGATTGGCGGGGTTTTCTGTTTCTTGACGGTGCCCGCGCGACCGCGCTCTTACGGCTTGAGCACTCCTGCCTTGGTCGCCGCGTCGAGCCAGCCGGCATATTCCTGTGCCATCAGGTCGAAGAACTCGGCGTCGCTCGGTTCGTCGGGATCGCGGACGGCGAAGAAATCGGCATTGTCGACGACGCGGCCGGGCATGTCGTCGAGATAGGCGAGGAAGTCGAACCCGCTCGGCAGCGCGCGCTTGGTGCGGGTCACCGTCCTGGGCATCTGGCCGATGGCCATGAACTTCCAGAATATGCCCTCGGCAGCGGCCTCCTTGATCTCGCGTTCGGCGAGCGGACGGTTCTCGGTGCCGCCGTCGGTGACGAAGATGACATAGACCGGCACGCGCCCGAAATCGCGTTCGCGCCGCGCCTCGGCACGGAGCAGCTTCATCGCCTCGCCATAGCTGGTCGTGCCCCAGATGCCGGGTGCCTTCTGCACGTCCGCGGCAAAGGTGCGGTAATTGTCCGCGTTGACCGATCCGAACAGTTGCGCGTTGTCGTCGAACAGCAGCACCGCGATCTCGCCGTCGTCGTCCAGGTTCAAGCCATAAGCGAGCGCGCGCTCGCCCAGGCGCTGGACGGCACCCGATCGGAACAGCGGGCGCATCGACCCCGACACGTCGAGCACCAGCCACACGCGCGCCGCCCGCGCGTCCGCGCCGGTCTTGGCCAGGCTGACGCGGGCGGTCTTGGCGAGGCTGACGAGCTGGGGGTGCGCCTTTTCCAGGCTGACGAGGCGCTGTTCGACCTTCTTGCGCAGGTCGACGGGCGCGGGGGCGGCGGGGGCCGCAGGGGGCGTGTCGGCGACCTCGATCCCGAACGACCGCGCGAGCGGGGCGAGGCCGCCGGCGAACCCCTGACCCACGGCGCGCAGCTTCCACGCGTCGCCGCGGCGATACAGTTCGGCGACGATGATCGCCGCCTCGCTCTGCCCCGTGGTCGCGTGACGGAAGCGGAGATCGTCCGCGCTCAGCGTCACCGCGCCCAACGCCGCGGCGGACCCGCCATCGACGACCACGCAGATCGCGATCCGATCGACGGCGGTGTCGATCCGCGCGGGATCGACGGTGAAGGCGGTGCCGCTCAGCCGCACCGCGCCATCGGGGCTCGCGGGCTGATTATAGAACACCATGTCGGCATCGCCGCGCACCTTGCCGTTCGGTCCCAGCAGATACGCCGACACATCGATGTCGAGCCCCGCAGGCCGCGCGTCGAACGCCAGCGACACGGTGATCGCCCCCGCCGGCAGCGCCGCGTTTCCGCCCTGTGTCAGCTCCATCGCATCCTCCCGCGCAACAAATGATCCCCATAGCGGCCGCACGGAGCGAAGTCGAAGGGTTGGAGGGCAGGCAGTTCGGGGTTTTTGTGTCGGGAGAGGCTTGTTCCTTGCAGCACCAGCTATGCGCAATAGCTCTAGAATAGATCGACAGAGTATTCTTTGCCGGACATCGGCGACACTGTTTCCAAACCTCGCATGCCGGCGTCTCGCACCGCATCGATCAGTTCTCTCGACCAATACCAGTCCTGGGTATCTTGGTCGGAGAAATTATGAATCGCGGCATCGATGTCGCTGCGAAACACGATCCCATTGGGAAAATTGACATCCGGGTACCAGAAGCCGGCGATGGTTTTTCCGATGGAGACGTCCGTGCGCGCCGGATCAACGGCGTTGATACGGCGAGCCGGCATGATCGCGCGATACGGCGCGGCACCGTCTTTCGTCCGAATTTCCATCGCCACGCCTTCGAGCGATCCCGGATCGAGATGTTCAATGAATGCTGCTAGCCTCTCCGAAAGAAAATACACCCTGTGTATGCTTGAGTAGAAATCAACCAAATCGCTCTTCGAACCGTCCAAAGTCACGTCGGGCGTTTCCAACACCGTCACCGGAACGCGAGCGGTCAGGCGTGTACCCATCCTCGGCCTCGTTTCAGCCGATGGCGAATTGTGCCAACCACGAGCACGATTATAGTTCCAATTCTGGCGTACGGCGAGGAAGCGCTCCTGGCCGGCATCTTTGCGCAGCCGCTTGAACAGCCGCGTCTCGCCCTCCGGCACTGATCGGATCATGTCCTCAATCGTCAGTGGTGCCGTACCTGCCGTCATGCTCGCATCCCCCGCATAGCCTGCGACCTCAGACTAGCCGCTTTGCATGTCACAAAACAGAACGGTGCTTCGACAGGCTCAGCACGAACGGGGAGGGGGAGAGCATCAACTCTGCAGGGGCGGCACATGCTCTTCAAAGAAGCAGGCTGATAAGGCCCCCTTCCGGCGGGGCTACAGGCTTAGACTTCGCTCAAGGGCGAACGGAAGCTACAGCAGCAGCTCCTGCGCGGTCCGTTCGCGGCCGACATGGCCGCCGCCGCGTCGGCGGGCATATTCGGTCTCGGCGGTGAAGCGGATGTCGGGATCGCGGTCGGTCATGAACTTGACGAGCACTTCTTCCTCGATCTCGCGCCATTCCTTGCCGCGGTCGGGGCCGTAGCGGACGCGCGGGAGCAGCCCGGGCTCGTTCGACCACTGGATGAGCTGCGCCGCCGATGCCGCGTTCAGCTGGTCGCGCAGATGATGCGCGGTGACGTACGCGTCGGGAAAGGCGCGGTGCGCGGGGAGCCCCCGTTCGTGGTCGAGCCCGTCGGGCTTGCGCCAGTAGCGCAGCACCTGGTTGGAGAAGCTGGGGCTATCGGGCCACATCCGCAGCGCGCATTTCCAGGTGCAGATCCAGTCGGCGTTGCGGGTGAGCGCAGGCGTGCAGAACTGTTCCTCGAACGCCGCGCGGTGCGCCGCCAGCGCGACCCGCCTGGGCCAGGGATCGAGGATGGGACGCGCGACGTCGTGCCACCACGGCGCGTCGGCGACATCCTCGTCGCGCAGGTGGTGGATCGCCATGGTGACGGGCGGCATGGGTCGACCCGGATTGACGAGCAGGCTGCCGCCTTCGCCCTCCAGCTCCCAACGCCCGTCGGGGCCTTGCACGACATCCTGCCACCCGATCTCGCACACGGCGTGCGCGGGCGGGGCATTGCCGGTGGTTTCGAGGTCGATGACGCGGACGATCTGGGCGGCGGCACGGGAGTTCGTTGGGGGACGCATGGGACTTATGTGGGTGTAGCGACGGCCAAAATCGAGGGGGCGGCGACGCCGCTCTGGCCCAATTGAGCCGCCACCGCGGACAGCAGCCGCGCCAGTGCCGCATCGTCCTTGGCCTCGGCACGCAGCGTCAGCATGTCCTGCGTGTTCGAGGCGCGCAGCAGCCACCAACCATCGGGCGTATCGACGCGGGCACCGTCGGTGCGATCGACCCGCGCGCCGGTCGCCTCCAGCCGGGCCAGAACCTCCTCCACCACCGCGAGCTTGCGTGCGGGATCGACGGGCACGCGTAGATCGGGGGTCGAGACGAGCATCGGCATGGCATCGCGCCACTGCGTCAGTGATCGTCCGCTCGCGTGCAGCGCGCCGATCAGCTTGATGGCGGCGTAAGCGGCATCGTCATGCCCATAAAAGTCGCCTCCGAAGAAGATGTGGCCCGACAATTCGCCCGCCAGCGGCGCGGACTCCTCGCGCATCCGCGTCTTGATCGAGCTATGGCCGGTCCGCGCCATCACCGCGCGTCCGCCGAGCGCCG
>DASVUT010000264.1:0-7728 GCA_036386955.1 Sphingomonas sp.
ATCTTCCAGTCGCTGGGCACATCGGTCGACGATCTGCCCGCCTTGTGGGTCGCAGCACCGCTGACCGGGCTGCTCGTCCAGCCGGTGATCGGGCATATGAGCGACCGCACCTGGCTCGGGCGGCTGGGGCGGCGGCGGCCGTACTTCCTCGCCGGGTCGCTCATGGCGGCGCTGGCGCTGATCGCCATGCCGCTCGCGCCGGCGCTGCTGTTCGCCGCGGTGATGCTGTGGGTGCTCGATGCCAGCCTGAACATCTCGATGGAGCCGTTCCGCGCCTTTGTCGGCGATATGCTGGGCAAGGATCAGCATGCCGCCGGCTATTCGGTGCAAACCGCGTTCATCGGCGCGGGCGCGGTGGTGGGATCGATCTTTCCCTATGCGCTCGAGCGATTGGGCGTGTCGAACGAGGCCGCGGCCGGCGCCATTCCCGATACGGTGCGCTACGCCTTCTGGTTCGGTGCGGCCGCCTTGTTCCTGGCGGTGCTTTGGACGGTCGTGTCGACGCGTGAATATTCGCCCGATCAGATGACGGCCTTCGATGGCGCGGAGGATGCGGGCGCGGCAGGGCTGAGCGCGGCGGCACTCGCGACGCGCGGCTTCGCCCCGTCGCTGGGTTGGGTCGCGGCCGGGGCATTGGTGATGGCGTCGGTCGGCGCATTCGGGTTGGAAAAGGAAGTGTACCTGCTCGGCGGCCTGCTCGCCGGATACGGGCTGGCCGGTATCATCGCGATCGCCCTGGCGCGACGCGGCGGGAAGCCCGGCATGCTCGGCCATATCGTCGGCGACTTTTCCGGCATGCCCGACCTGATGAAGCGGCTGGCGCTGGTCCAGTTCTTCTCCTGGTCGGCGCTGTTCATCATGTGGATCAACACGACACCGGTCGTGGCGCAGGTTTTCTTCGGCGCGAGCGGGCCGGAAAGCCCGGAGTTTCAGACCGGGGCGAACTGGGTCAACGTGTTGTTCACGGTGTACAACGGTGTCGCCGCGGTCGCCGCGCTGACGCTGCTGCCCTTCCTGGCGCGGCGCATCGGACGCGTGCGCACGCATGTCGCCGCGTTGTTGTGCGGGGCGGCGGGCTATGCGAGCTTCTTCCTGTTCCGTGATCCCCGCATGCTGTTGCTGAGCGAAGTCGGCGTCGGCATTGCCTGGGCGTCGATCCTGGCCATGCCCTATGCGATCCTCGCGTCCAGCCTGCCGCAACGAAAGCTCGGCATCTATATGGGGCTGTTCAACGTCTTCGTGGTGTTGCCGCAACTGCTGGTCGCGACCGTCATGGGCACGATCACCAAACGGTTCTTTCCGACCGAGCCAATCTACACCATGGCGTTCGCCGCCGGTGTTCTGGTGCTCGCCGCCTTGGCGATGCTGCGGCTGCCGCGCGACGCCTGAGGCAAGGGCCCCGGCGGAGTACCCCTTGACAACCTGGATGATCGCCAACGCCTGAAATCGCGGCGAACTTCACGACGCATTTACCGATGCCGCCTAATCCGCGTTTCACCCAAGTCCCCGCGCATCCTCGGGATCCGGACCTGGCATTTGCGAAGCAGGAGAATGGGATGCGGCACGACCCGAGCGTCATCTGGACCACCGATGTTTCCGCGGTCTCGGCTCCGGACGAGGCGGCGGACAGCCTCCACCGGCTGCTGGGGGCGACCTTGCGGGCGACGGCGTGCACGGTCGCCGCCGTGTTCACGTCGGACGCGGACGGATACCGGCGGATCGCCGGCGCGGGCGCTCCGCTCGGCGAATTGCTGGAACTGGTGCCGGCGCAAGACGCGGCGCGGCTACCCTCGGGCGCGTTCCAGATCGCGCCGTTCGCGACCGCGGGGTCGGTGATGCGGGTTCAGGTCGGCGGACGCGACCTGTCCTGCTTCGCGGCGGCGAGTTCGTTCACGACCGCAGGCGGCGGGGTAGGGTTGCTGGTCGTTGTCGACGAACTGGCGCATCGCCGGATCAGCCCCGCCCAAGGCTATGTTTTGGAAGCGCAGGCCGCGCATTGCCGCACCCTGCTGGAACTGGAGGATGCCAGGCGCGGCGCACATCGTAACAGGGAAGCCGACGGCACGACGTCGCAGCGGCTCCGGCTGCTGGAATCGGTCGCGGTTCATGCGCGCGACTCGATCGTCATCACCGAGGCCGAACCGCTCGACCTGCCGGGCCCGCGCATCCTGTTCTGCAACGCCGCGTTCACCCGTGCCACAGGCTATACTTCCGAGGAGGTGCTGGGCAAGACGCCGCGCATACTGCAGGGCCCCGATACCAGCCCCGAGGCGCGCGCGAAGCTGCGCGCCGCCTTTGCGTCGTGGAGCCCTGTCGAGGTCGAGCTGATCAACTACCGCAAGGACGGGACGCCGTTCTGGGTCGAACTCAGCATCGTGCCTGTCGCCAACGAAAACGGATGGTTTACCCACTGGGTTTCGGTTCAGCGCGAGATCACCGAGCGCAAGGCCGCCGAAGAGCTCGCGATGCGCATGCGCGTGACGCAGATCGAAAACGAGGTACTCGCGACCGAGATCCAGGAGCGCAAGCGCGTCGAGGCCGAGCTGCTCTACACCGCCTTCCACGACAATTTGACGCGGCTGCGCAACCGCGCCTTCTTCATGGACCGGCTGACCGACGCGATCGAGCGCCGGCGCGCCGACCCGAACCATGGCTGCGCCGTGCTGTTCCTCGACCTCGACCGGTTCAAGGTCGTCAACGACAGCCTGGGGCATCTGGCGGGAGACACGCTCCTCAAGGAGATCGCGCGGCGTCTGAAGGGCTGCGTCCGTCCGCAGGACACGCTGGCCCGCATCGGCGGCGACGAATTCGCGATCCTGATCGAGGATGCCGCCGAACTTCAGGCCGCCGCCGCGATCGCCGAACGCATCATCGAAGCGATGCGCACGCCCATGCGGCTCGGCCGGCAGGAGGTGTTTCCCGCGTGCAGCATCGGCATCGTCCAATCGTCGGTCCGCTGCGACGGGCCCGAGGCGCTGCTGCGCGACGCCGACATCGCGATGTACGAGGCCAAGCGCGCCGGGCATGGCGGCTATGCGATCTTCGACGACTCGATGCACGCCGATGCCGTCGCCAAGCTCGAACTCCAGACCGACCTCCGCCTAGCCCTCCACCGCAACGAATTCGAGGTCGTCTACCAGCCGCTCATCGACCTGGCGGACAGGCGGGTGTCCGGCTTCGAGGCGCTGCTGCGCTGGCGGCACCCGGAACGGGGACTGGTCTCGCCGGTGGACTTCATCGATGCGGCCGAGGAAATCGGTCTGATCCGCCACATCGACCGCTGGGTTCGCCACGAGGCATGCCGGCAGCTCAAAGCGTGGCAGGACGTGTCGGGTCGACCCGACCTGCGGATGAGCATCAACGCATCCGCGACCGAATTCGCCGACGCAGCCTTCGCGTCCGACCTGGCGGACCTGCTGGCTGGGCTCGACCTCGCTCCGTCTACCGTGCAGCTCGAGATCACCGAAGGCATCTTCCTCGATCCAACCGCCAGCGCGATCGACACGGTGGAGCAGGTGCGGCGCCTCGGCGTGCGGATCGCGCTCGACGATTTCGGCACCGGCTATTCGTCACTCAGCTACATCAACCGCTATCCTATCGACACGATCAAGATCGACCGGTCGTTCGTCGCCGGGATGGGCGCCAACGACCGCACCTTCGCCGTCGTCGATCTGATCGTCAGCCTGGGGCGCAAGCTCGACGTGGCGATCGTCGCGGAAGGCGTCGAGACCGCCGAACAGGCAGCGACCCTCGCCGCCCTGGGCTGCGGCTATGGCCAGGGTTTCCACTTCGCTCGGCCGCAGCCAGCGGAGGTCGCGGAAGCGTCGCTGATGATCTGACCGGCGCGATGGGGCGCTATAGTAGGTGCTCAGCTAGGCAGGACTTGCGGCCCCGCCGTCAGCACCGTGTCGAAATCCGCCATTCAGCAGGAAACGGCGAACGCTGGGGTCGCTACTGAGGCCGGCCGCCGTTCGCGCCGCTGTCCAGGCAGCCTCTGCATCACCCGCCAGCCAGCACGTCCGGGCGCGGGCGGCCCACCAGGGTTGATATGTCGAGGTGCCGGTGATGGCGTCCAGCAGCCGCAGGGCCGCCGCCGCGTCGCTATTCTCGGCGTAGGCAACCGCGCGCGCGACCAGAACGCCCGTTATCGGCGCGAAGCCGGCTAAGACATCGTACAGCCGGGCCAATGATGCGGTGAAGCGGGTGCCCGCCATACGCTGATGCGCGTGAAGCGATTGGATCGCCGCCTCGGTCTGAAACCGCCCCGGTGCCGCGGCCCGCGCTGCCGATCGCAGCAGCGCCTCGGCTTCCGCGATCATCGGGCGCGACCAGCGCGTCACATCCTGCGCATGCAACGGCACGAACGCGCCGTCGAAATCGCGCCGTGCCTCCAGGCGTGCCTCGCAATGCAGCATCAGCGATAGCAAGCCCATGACCTCGGGCTCGCCGGGCAGAAGCTGGTGAAGCAGCCGCGCGAGCCAGATCGCTTCGGTCGCGAGCCCGGTGAGCTTGGCGTCCGCCCCGGTCACATCCTCCCACGCGGTGCCATAGGCCGCGTACACGGCCGACAGCACCGCCCCGACACGCGCCGGCGCTTCGCCGGGTTCCGGCACGACGAAGGCGATCCCGGCATCGCGGATCTTGCGTTTGGCACGCACCAACCGCTGTCCCATCGTCGCGCTCGATACGAGGAAGCACGCGGCGATGCGCGCGGCATCTAGCCCGAGCACCGTCTGGAGCATCAGCGGCGCTTGCGCCTCGGCATCGATCGCGGGGTGCGCGCAGACGAACAGCAGCGCGAGGCGCTGATCGCCGAACGCACTCGGCGTCGCCGCGTCACGCTCCTCTTGCAACAGCGTCACCAGGTCGACCGCGGCATTTGCCGTACGCCGCCGCCCGGCGGCATGGCCGACACTCCGCCTAGCCACTGTCAGCAACCATCCGGTGGGATTGGCTGGCTCGCCATCGCGCGGCCATTGCAGGAGCGCGGCGGCAAACGCATCGGCCAGCGCATCCTCGGCCGCGGCGATGTCGCCCGTCCGCGCAGCAAGGATCGCCACCAGCTTGCCATAGGACGAGCGCGCCGCATCCTCCGCACGAGACCCGGCGATGCGGCGCGCCGAGTCCGTCACTGCGGCGGTGGCGCCATGATAGGACGAATCTCGACCGATCCAGCGGTGACGCAGGGCGCGCGCGATGCCCATTCCAGCGCGCCGTCGAGATCGGCGACGTCCAGGATGACATAGCCGCCCAGCATCTCCTTGGTGTCGGCGAATGGGCCGTCGGCGACATGACGCTGGCCATTCGCGATCCGGATGGTGGTGCTGACGTCTGGCGGTTGCAGCCCGTTGCCGCTCACCATCGCACCGCTTTGCGCGATCGCGCCCATGTACGCGGTCCATCCGCCCCAATAGGCGTCGGCCTGATCGGGGTCGTTCCGTTTGCCGAGTTCGTCGGCGGTCTCGTTGAACAGCAGCATGTAGTGCATCGAAAATCCTCGTCGGTGGGAGATGCCGCGCCGCGCAGTGTGCGCGGTGCGCGAGCGGTCACGCAACCGCTCATCACCATGTGCGGCGGGTGCCTACGATTTCGACACGGTGGCGCAAAAAAGGTCGCGTGTCATTCCATCGCGGTGGCGCTAATCGAACACGGAACGAAACGGCTAGGGATACGCTGGCACGCCATGTCCAACTTCGCCGAACAATCCGAGATCATTCAGCAAGAGGCGGTGCCGCTTCCGCCGGCGCGCGACACGCTGGAACGGCGGGTGTTTCGCGCCACCGTGGTGGTGCTGGCGACGACGGCCGCCGCCTATGTCGTGTGGTTGCTGGTCGACGTGTTGCTGTTGCTGTTCGCGTGCGCGCTGGTGTCGCTGATCCTGCTGACGATCACCAACCGCATTCGCCGCCATTTAGGTCTCCCCTTCGGCTTCGCGCTGGCGCTGGCCATCGTCGGGCTGCTTACCCTGATCGGCGGCGCGGTCTGGTTCTTCGGCGCGACCATGCAAGGCGAGTTCGCCGAATTGGCCACGCGCCTGCCCTCGGCCTGGGCGAACATGCAGGCGCGGATGCGTACCTCCTCGATCGGCTCCTCCATCCTCGAACGGGCGCAAGGCTTGGCACCCAGCGGGCAAGCGATCGTGAACGCCGCGACGACGGCGCTGGCGGCGGTCGGTGGCGCGCTGTCGGGGCTGGCGATCGTCCTGGTGGGCGGGCTGTACCTCGCCGCGCAACCCACGCTCTATTCGGTCGGTCTGCTCCGGATGGTGCCCGCGCGCGCGCAGAAACCCGCGGCTGAAACGCTGGACGCGATCTCGGTGTCGCTGCGCAACTGGTTGAAGGGTCAGGCGCTCGGCATGTTGTTCGTGGGTGTCGGCACCGGGCTCGGGCTCTGGCTGGTCGGGGTTCCCGCGGCCTGGGCCATCGGGCTGGTGGCGGGACTGGCCGAATTCGTGCCCTATGCCGGCATCCTGCTGGCGGGCATCCCCGCGGTCGTACTCGCCTTCGGGCAGGACAGCAGCACCGGGTTCTGGACCATCGGCGTGCTGATCGCGGTGCAGCAGTTGCAGGGGAACCTCGTCATGCCGCTGCTCCAGAACAAGATGGTCGATCTGCCGCCGGCGATCACGATCTTCGGCATCATAGCGGCGGGCATCCTGTTCGGTGTCGCCGGGGTGTTGCTCGCGACGCCGCTCACCATCGTCGTCCTCGTGCTCGTCCGCCGCCTGTATCTGGGCGAGGACAAGCACGAGGTGCTGGCCAGCGGCGACGCGCCCACACGGTCGCCGCCGGTGACGCCGGCACCATAGGCGCTACGGACCGGCGTTGAGTCACCATAACGAATGCCGACATGACGTTTGCCCCGGCTGGACGGAACATGCGACAACGACCGGCTCTTCAGCCCGAATTGGCAAGCGCCGCGACGAATTGCCGCGCGCGTTCGCCGACATCGGCCGCGCTCATCCCCGGCGCATAGAGCGCGGAGCCGAGCCCGAACCCCGCCGCACCCACCGCCCGCCAAGCGGCCATGGCGTCCGGATTGATGCCCCCGACGGGAAGAACGCGCGTGTCCTTGGGCAACACCGCGCGCATCGCCTTCAGCACGGCGGGGGAGGCGGCTTCGGCCGGGAACAGCTTGAGCGCGGCGGCCCCGGCGTCGAGCGCGGCGAAGGCTTCGGTGGGGGTGGACATGCCGGGCATGGCGACCAGCCCGCGCTGCGCCGCGGCCTCGATCACGCGGACATTGACGTTGGGTGCGATGATCACCGTGCCACCCGCTGCCTCCACGCGCAGCATGTTGTCGACGTGCAGCACGGTGCCCGCGCCGATCACGGCACGCCCGTCCAACCGCCCGGCGAGCCGGGCGATGCTGTCGAACGGGTCGGGCGAGTTCAGCGGCACCTCGATGATCGCGAAGCCCGCCTCGACCAGCGCGTCGCCGATCGCCTCGACCTCGTCGGGGCGGACGCCGCGCAGGATCGCGACGAGGGGACAGCGGGCAAAGGCGGCGTCGAACGCCTGGACGTGTGTCATCGGATCAGGCTCCAGATGCGCGCGATACCGGCGACGAACGCGGCCTCGGTATCGACCAGATGGCTGGTGCCGCCAAGCGCGTCGATGGCAGCGGTGTAGAGCGCGCCCAGGTTCGCGCCCGCCAGGATGTACACGGGCGCGCCGTTCGCGTCGCGCAGCCGCTGCGCCACGTCGCTGCCGATCAACAGCCCGCTCA
>DASVUT010000265.1:0-2330 GCA_036386955.1 Sphingomonas sp.
ACTCGGCCACGCGCTGTTCGTCGGGGGTGATGGTCGCGCACTTGACCGCGACACCGTATTTCTGCGTCGCCAGCGCGCTGTCGATCGTCACCTGGTCATCGGTCGCGT
This sequence comes from Sphingomonas sp., assembly GCA_036386955.1. GTDB lineage: Bacteria > Pseudomonadota > Alphaproteobacteria > Sphingomonadales > Sphingomonadaceae > Sphingomonas. Next base: position 109 of record DASVUT010000265.1, read on the forward strand.
CGCGATGCTCGATGCCGAGGTCGTAATAATCGAGTTCGATGTCGAGATAGGGCTTGATCAGGCGTTCGCGGATCCATTCCCAGATGATCCGCGTCATCTCGTCGCCATCGATCTCGACGACGGGCGTCTGCACCTTGATCTTCGCCATCTTGCCTTGAGTCCTTGAATTGGGAGGATTGCCCGGGCGTCTAGGGTAGCGCCGGGCACGGATCAACCGCCTGGGGCATCGCGGACGCGATACCGAACTTGTCGAACTTTGCGGCATCGGCCTTCATTCGATGACCCTTCCATCGGGCGCTTCGGCTCGGCCCGGCAGCCATGAGCGTCAACTGGGTCCGCCATGCACCAAGCGCGGCCGTGTAGGACAGCGAAACCCATGGGCGTTGTCACCGCCGGGGTGCGGGGGTACATCTATCGCCATGCCATCGTTAGAAAAGCCGCCGATCGTCACCTCCAACGTCCAATGGCGCTTTCCCTCCGTCCACGCCGAAGGGCATAAGTATGTCGCGATCGCGATCGGCCTGACGCTGCTCGCAACGATCATCAGCAAGGTGTTGTTCTGGCCCTTCGTAGGGCTCGCCATCTGGGTCGCCGCGTTCTTTCGCGATCCGGTCCGCACGACGCCGCAGGGCGAAGGGCTGATCGTGGCACCCGCCGATGGATTGGTGACGATGATCGCGCGGGTGCCGGTGCCGCGCGAGATGGTGCCCGATCTGGGCGAAGGGCCGCTGGTCCGCGTGTCGATCTTCATGTCGGTGTTCGACGTCCACATCAATCGCACGCCGATCGCGGGCACGATCCGGCAGGTGGTCTATATTTCGGGCAAGTTCCTCAATGCCGATCTGGACAAGGCATCGGACGAGAATGAGCGCCAGCATTTCGTCGTCGAAGGTCGCGATGGCCGCCGCGTCGGCTTCACGCAGATCGCGGGGCTGGTCGCGCGCCGCATCCTGGGGTTCGTCAAACCCGGTGACATGGTCGCGGTGGGGCAGCGGATCGGACTGATCCGGTTCGGAAGCCGCGTCGACGTCTATCTGCCCAATGATTGCGCACCGCAGGTGGCGCTGGGCCAGCGTTCGATCGCCGGTGAAACCATCATCGGTCGTGTCGGCGGCACCCCGACGCTGGGCGTATCCCAGTGATCGACGACGGCGGCCGGCAACCGTTCAGGCGGCTGGGGCGGCGACCCCGCGGTTTGCCGCTGCGTGCGGTGGCGCCCAATGCGGTCACCGCGCTGGCGCTGTGCGCGGGCCTGTCGGGCGTGCGGTTCGCGATCATGGGTGAATGGGAACAGGCGGTTGCCATGATCATGGTCGCGGGCGTTCTCGACGGTCTCGACGGTCGCATCGCGCGGCTGCTCCACGGTGAAAGCCGGTTCGGGGCCGAGCTCGATTCGCTCGCCGACGCGATTTCCTTCGGTGTGTCGCCAGCACTGATCCTGTATCTCTGGTCGCTCAGAGATTTGCCGCGCCTCGGCTGGATGGCATCGCTTGTACTGGCGGTGTTCTGTGCGCTCCGCCTTGCCCGGTTCAACGCCAAGATCGATGAGACCGATCAGCCGCACAAATCGGCCGGGTTCCTGACCGGCGTGCCGGCACCCGTGGGCGCGGGACTTGCGCTTGCCCCGATGTTCTTCTGGCTTTGGAGCGGGAACGACTGGTTCCGGACACCGGGGCTGGTCGCACCCTGGACCGCGTCCGTGGCGGCGCTGATGGTGTCGAGTGTGGCGACCTTTTCCTGGTCGTCGATGCGGTTGCGCCGGAACATTCGGTTCGAAGTGCTGGCTGGGTTCGTGCTGTTGTTCGCCGCGCTCGTTACCGCACCCTGGCATACGCTGAGCGCGATATGCGTCATCTACCTCGCGCTGATCCCGTTCAGCATGGCAAGCTATGCCCGTGTCAGGCGGCGAGCCGCCGGCGCGACAGGAACGGGGCCGTTGGAGCCGGGGCCGACGCCCAACGCCTGACCGCGATCCGCCGTTCGGCATGCGCCAAAGTCGCCAGCGGCGCGAACGGTGCCTCGACATGGCCCATCGCCAACCGCCCGATGCGACGCCATTGCGGCCCGACCGCCAGAGCGATGACAGCCAGCGAGACCGCGAAGGCCCCGGCGAAGATCAGCGTTCCCACCACCATCATCATCATGTTCGCCTCCGTTGCGCGAACGCCAACTCATTACGTCCGCAAACCCATCAACCGCAGAACGGTTCCTGAAAAACCCAA
>DASVUT010000266.1:0-8683 GCA_036386955.1 Sphingomonas sp.
GCCACAAGGCCGGGGTGACGGGCAGGGGAGGGTCCCGTCACGCCTGGTCCCCCACCAGGTCGACGAAGATGTCCTCCAGGCTCGACTTCGACGATTCCAGATCCTTGAACGCGATGCCGCGCTCGTCCAGGCGGCGCAGCAGCGTGGGGATGCCGGTGTCCTCGGCCTGCGCGTCGAAGATATAGTGGAGCGTGCGGCCCTCGTTGCGCAAGGACAGCGCCCATCCGTCGAACCCGTCGGGGATCGCGGCGAGCGGTTCGGCGAGCGTCAGGTCGAGTTCGCGCTTGCCGAGCTTCTTCATCAGCGCGGCCTTGTCGTCGACCAGCAGCAAGCGGCCCTTGTTGATCACGCCGACGCGGTCGGCCATCTCCTCGGCCTCCTCGATATAGTGCGTGGTCAGGATGATCGTGGTGCCCTTGGCACGCAGCCGGTGCACCAGCCGCCACATGTCGCGGCGGAGCGAGACGTCGACCCCGGCGGTGGGCTCGTCGAGGAACAGGATGTCGGGTTCGTGCGCGAGCGCCTTGGCGATCAGCACGCGGCGCTTCATGCCGCCCGAGAGTTCCATGATCTTGGCATCGCGCTTGTCCCAGAGCGACAGGTCGCGCAGCACCTGTTCGATATAGGCTGAATGGCCCGATCGGCCGAACAGTCGGCGCGAGAAGGTGACGGTCGCGAGCACCGTTTCGAACATGTCGACCGACAGCTCCTGCGGCACGAGCCCGATCATCCGCCGCGCGCGCTTGAAATCGCGGATGGCGTCGTGGCCGTCGACCGTGATCGTGCCGGACGAGGGCGTGACGATGCCGCAGACGATGTTGATCAGCGTCGTCTTGCCCGCGCCATTGGGACCGAGCAGCGCGAAGATCTCGCCGCGGCGGATGTCGAGGTCGACCGGCGACAGCGCGGGCATGCCGCTGCCATAGGTCTTGGACACGCCGGCGATGGACAGGATGGTGTCGTTCACCGGGCAGCGCGGGCGGCGGCAATGGCGGCTTGCAGCTCCGGGAGCGGCAATGCGCCCGAGACGACGCGCGAACCGATGACCCAGCTGGGCGTGCCCGTCAGGCCGAGCTTGCCCGCCGCTTCGGCATTGCGCGCGATCTCGGCATCGGCGGCGGCCTGATCGGCTCGCGACAGGTCCACGCCGGCCGATCGCGCGGCGGCGGCGATGCTCGCGTCGGTCACGCGCCCACCGCCGTAAAGGGCGGTGTGGAACGCCGCGTAGCGATTCTGTGCTGCGGCGGCGAGGCTCGCACGGGCAGCGGTTCGGCTCGATTCGGCCAGGATGGGGAGTTCGCGAAACACCACACGGACCTTGGGGTCGCTCGCCACCAGTTCGCGGATGGCGGGCAGGCTGGCACGGCAATAGCCGCAATTATAGTCAAAGAACTCGACCACGGTCACATCGCCTTGAGGGTTGCCGATGAAGGCCCCTTTATAGGGCCTCGTGATCGCGGGCCCTTGCGCGGCAACGGCGCGGCTAGCCTCGCGCTCCTGAAGCCTGGTCATCGCCTCCGGGATAATCTCGGGGTTCGCCAGCAGCGTCTCGCGGACGAGCCGTGCGTCCGCCGATGGGCGCACCAAAGTCATCCCAAGCGCGCCGAGCGCGATGCCGAGGGCCGCGACCAGCGGCAGTGTCCACCGTGTCACCGCTTCTTCTTCTTCTGATCGTCGAGGGCGTTGCGCGTGGTCATCGCGATGTCCTGGGCGCGGATCCAGTCGATGGTGTTGGGCGCGATGTTGGCGAGCGCGTAGGCCGCGCTGGCGGCGGCGGTGCGGCTGTCGCCGGTCATGCTCGCGCGCTCCGCGGTGGCGAGCGCGGCGCGCGCGGTGTCGCCGGTGCGCTCGTACACGGTGCCCAACTGGTACCAGGCGAAGGGGTTCTGATCATCGCGCGAGATCGCCGTGCGCAGCACGCGGATCGCCTCGGGATAGTTGGCCTTGTCCTCGGTCGCGATCAGCGCGTGCCCGAGCGTGGTGGCGATCAGCGGGTTCGACCGCGATCCTTGCGTGGCGGCGCGCAGCGGTACGAGCGCCTCGGTGGGCTTGCCGGCTTCCAGCAGGATCTGGCCCTGGATCTCTTGGAAATACGGGTCGTTGGGGTCTCGCGCGATCAGCGCCGCGGCTTCGGCATCGGCTTTGTCGGGGTAGCCGCCCTTGTGGTACGCGTAAGCACGCGCATAGCGGGCATAGACGCTGGTGTCGGAGTCCGGATAGGCATTCAACGTCTGGCGCGGGTCGCGGGCATAGCCCTGAAGCTTGGCGCGCACGCGCTTGAAGCGTTCCTCCAGCGCCGTGTCGGGCTTGGCGTTCCACGAAGTCGAGGCCTGTAGGTCGGCGGCCAGGTTCGCGATGCGATCGCCCGACAGCGGGTGAGTTTGCATATACGGGTCGATTTCGCCCAGTCCGTAGCGATATTCCTGCTGCTGGAGCTTCTTGAAGAAGCCGATCATGCCGCGCCCGCTGACCCCGGCGTCGTTCAGATAGCGCGCGCCCGATGCATCGGCGGTCGATTCCTGTACCCGGCTGAAGGCGAGGAACTTGCCCATCGCCACCTGCTGCCCGGCCGCCAGGATTCCGGCCCCGGCCTCGCCGCCGCCCGCCGCCATGGTCGCGAGCCCCAGCACCATCGACAGCAGGTAGATGCCCATCGCCGGCTTGGCCGCCGCATCGCCGAGCGCGACATGGCCGTCGGCGATGTGGCCGAGTTCGTGCGCGATCACGCCCTGAACCTGGTTGGCATTGTCGGCGGCATAGATCAGCCCGGAATGGACATAGACCGTCTGCCCACCAACGACGAAGGCGTTGATCGAGTCATCGTTGATCAACACGACCTTGACCGCGCGCGGGCTGAGCCCGGCCGCCTTGGCGAGCGGCCCCGCCATCTGATCGAACATCGCCTCGGTTTCGGCATCGCGCAGGATCGATTGCGCGGCGGCGGGTTGCGCCAGCGCGAGCAGGGCGAGCGACAGGGCGGCGGCGACACGCTTCATTCTTCGCATATCGGCGCTTTCCGGCTGTCAATCAACGTCGACCGGCATGGGCGCGCAGCCATGAACACGTTATGAAGGCGCGGAACCGGAGACCCGTTCATGCTGATCATCGCCGCCTTGATCCAGACTCTCCCCGTGCCGGACCCCGTGCCCAACATCGTGATGACCCGGCGGGAGGTGGACGCGACGTCCGATGTGGCGCTCGAGACCCGACTGTTGAGCGGAACGCCGCATGGCCGCATCACCCGCATCGACCGCCCGCGCGACTCCGACGGAATACCGGGCCAGCCCGAACGCGCGCTGGACTATATCATCTTTCATGAGGCTGGCACGCCGTCGAACGGGTCGCTGTGCAGAGCGCGGCAGCTGCATGTCACGTTCGATACGCTCGACGGCCGCGTTTCACCGCCCGCCAACGCCGGGGAGGACGCCACCGCCGCGCCGCGCCGCGTGTTCAGGATCACGCCCTATCCGACGGTTGCGATCGTTGCCGGCTCCGCGACACGGGAAAGCTGTGCCGCGGCACCCCGTTACGTCCTGCTGCCGCCGCGTGAGCCCGACAAGGCCGTGGCGATGGTGGAGATGCTGCGTGCGGGGCTGCGCGGGGCTCGCGGTGGACCGTCGCGGATTACCTGCTTCGACGATACGGCCAAGCCACCCGCTCCATGCGATCCTTCGCGGGCAGGGGCGACGATCGACTGGGCAAAGCTGATCTCGGTGTCGTCCACCCAGTTCACCGGCGAGCCGCCGACGTGGCGCGTCCAGGTGGGGGCCACCCCCGGCGTCTGGACCTTCTCGGCTACGCCCGATGGTAGCGTCGAGTCCGGCAGGTGGCAGGTGGATATGCGGCGCGGGTATCCGCCGCCGTTCTGACGGTCCTCCCCGACCCGCAAGGCCGGGGAGGGTGCCGGGTCAGGTGCCGAAGGTGCGCTGCCACCAACCGCGACGGGCGGGCTCGGTCGGCGCGTTCGGATCGGCCGGTGTCGAGACGGCGACCGCCGTCTCGGCCGGTGCCTCAGCCGCGACAGGCATAGGAGCTGCGGCTGCCGGTGCCGCTACAGCCTCGGGCGCGGCGGGTTCCCCCGCAGCGGGGCTCGCCGTGTCGTCCTGCGCTGCCTCGACAGGAGCGGCCTTGCGCGACCGCGACCGGCGCGGCTTGGGCGCGTCGTTCGCCGGCACGTCGGCCGGAGCGGCATCGACGGGCGCATCCGCCGGGGCGTCAGCCGTGTCAGCCGCCTTGCGACGCGAACGGCGCGGCTTGGGCGCTGGCGCGTCCTCGGCGACCGGCGTGTCCGCCTCGGCCGGCGTAGGGGCATCCGACACCGGCTCGGCCGTGCTCTCCGACGCCGTATCCGCTGCGGCCGCGACCACGGTCGCGGTGGCCTTGCGGGCACGCGGACGACGGCGAGTGCGAGGCGCTTCGGGGCTGTCGATAGCCTCCGGCGTCACGTCGAGCGGGGTCGTCACCGGTCCCGAATCGCCCGCATCGGCGGGTTCCTCGATCGCGGGCAGGGGCATGTCGTCTCCATCCGCGTCGGCATCCACCGGCATCTGTGGGTCGGTCACGACCTCATCGCGACGACCGCCACGCCGACCGCGCCGTCCGCGACGACGGCGACCGCCTTCACCCTGGGGCTGTTCGCCTGCGAACTCGGCATCGGATGCGGCATCGACGACCTCGTCAGTGTCGGTGTCGGTGTCGGTGTCCATCTCGACGCCGTCGCCCTCTGGCGCGGAATCGGTGTCGAGCGCCTGTTCGCCCTGGCCTTCGCCCTCTTCGCGGCGACCGCGGCCGCGACCACGGCGGCGGCGGCGGCGCTTGCGCCCGGCCTCGTCGCTGCCGTCGTCGGACGCAGCCCGTGGCGCGCGCGGCGCGCGTGGTTCGCGCGCCTCGACCTCGGTGTCGTCCGCCTCGTCGTCGGCGACCTCCTCCTCTTCCTCGATCTCGACCTCGTCCAGATCGTCCTCGTCCTCTTCGACGACCAGCGCCTCGATGCGGGGGGCATAGGCCGGGGGCGGGCCGCTGGCCTCGACGACCATGCGAGCGCCTTCTTCCTCGCGGTCGGGAATGATCTCGACCTGGACGCCGTAGCGATCCTCGATCTCGGCGATGTCGGCCCGCTTGCGGTTGAGGACGTAGATCGTCGCTTCCTGGCTGGCGCGCAGCGTCAGCAACGATCCCCGACCCCGTGCGGCTTCTTCCTCGATCAGCCTGAGCGCGGACAGACCCGCCGACGACGCGGTGCGGACGAGCCCGGTGCCCTCGCAATGCGGGCACTGACGCGTCGATGCCTCCAGCACGCCGGTGCGCAGCCGCTGGCGGCTCATTTCCATGAGGCCGAAGGACGAGATGCGCCCGACCTGGATACGGGCGCGATCGTTCTTCAGCGCCTCCTTCATCGCCTTTTCGACCTTTCGGACATTGGACCCATTGTCCATGTCGATGAAGTCGATGACGACCAGGCCGGCCATGTCGCGCAAGCGCAACTGGCGTGCGATTTCCTGCGCCGCTTCCAGATTGGTCGCGGTCGCGGTCTGTTCGATATTATGCTCGCGCGTTGACCGGCCGGAGTTGATGTCGATAGACACCAGGGCCTCGGTCGGGTTGATGACGAGATACCCGCCCGATTTCAGCTGCACCACGGGGTTGTACATCGCCGCGAGCTGGTCCTCGACATGCGCGCGCTGGAACAGCGGCACCGCGTCGGCGTACTGCTTCACCCGCCGCGCGTGGGTCGGCATCAGCAGGCGCATGAACTCCTTGGCGTGGCGGTATCCCTCCTCGCCTTCGATCACGATCTCCTCGATATCCTTGTTGTAGATATCGCGGATCGCGCGCTTGATGAGGTCGCTGTCGCCATAGACGAGCGCCGGGGCCGCCGAGGACAAGGTCTTTTCGCGGATGCCGTCCCACAGCCGGGCGAGGTAATCGAAGTCGCGCTTGATCTCCTGGCGCGTGCGCTGAAGCCCGGCGGTGCGCACGATGCAGCCCATCGAGGATGGCAATTGCAGATCGGCCATGATCGACTTCAGCCGCTTGCGATCGCCCGCATTGCTGATCTTGCGGCTGATTCCGCCGCCATGCGACGTGTTGGGCATCAGCACGCAGTAACGGCCCGCGAGCGACAGATAGGTGGTGAGCGCCGCGCCCTTGTTGCCGCGCTCTTCCTTGACGACCTGCACCAGCAGCACCTGACGGCGGCGGATGACGTCCTGAATCTTGTAGCGGCGGCGCAGGCTCTGGCGGCGCTGACGCAGCGCTTCGACCTGATCGTCGCCGTTGCGCGGGCGCTTGGACGTGCCGTCGCGCGGCGCGGCGTCGTCGCCGGCCTCCTCGGTGCCTTCGCCGGCGTCGTCGTCATGATCGTCGCCGTGATCGTCGTCATGGTCGGCATCGTCATGCGCGTCCGCGTCGTGATCGCCGTCGTCATGATCGTCGTCGTCGACGTCGAACTCGGCACGCAGCGCCGCCTCTTCGGCGGCATGCTCGGCTTCCTCGCGGAGCAGCGCGTCGCGATCCTCCTTGGGGATCTGGTAATAATCCGGGTGGATTTCGGAAAAAGCGAGGAAACCGTGCCGGTTGCCGCCATAGTCGACAAACGCCGCCTGCAGCGACGGTTCGACCCGGGTGACCTTGGCGAGGTAGATATTGCCCTTGAGCTGCTTTCGTTCGGCGGATTCGAAGTCGAATTCGTCGATCCGGTTACCCTTGACGACCGCGACGCGGGTTTCTTCCCGGTGGCGTGCGTCGATCAGCATGCGCGTTGTCATTGTTGATACTCCACGCGCGCCGCTCGATTAACGGCGGCGCGCGATAGGTCGCGCCGCGGCGATCAGCCGGCGGCGCAAGCGTTGCATGGAATGCGTCTGCTCGCCGTCGCCGCCGCGGAAGATCCTGCGGCCGATCCCATCCGACGCACCCGCCGGCAGAAGCCGGGCGGTGCGAGGAAAGGGGATCATGCGTCATGCGTGCGTCAACCTGGAATGGCCTGCCCCGGAAAAGGGCGGCCGATAGCCCGTGCGGCGGCTGGAAGGCCCATCGACGCGAACGTGCGACTGCCGTGCTAGCATCGCGCATCGCCGTCCGCAACCGGCGGGGATTTGCCGTCCCGGCCGGCAAGAATATGCCGAATTGCCGGTTAACCGTGCGCGGCAACCGTGCGGAGGGACGTGGAGCCGTAACCCGCTTTCAGAACATCCAGGTTCTCAAAGGGGTTGCCATGGCTTTCCGCTGGACCGCGCGCGTATTTGCGCGGCATGGACGCACGGTGCTGAGCTTGCTTACCGTGCTGGTCGGATGTCTGGGCGCACCCGCCGCCTGGGCCGCCGCGATCGAACGGATCGTGGTGAAGGCGGACCGTATCGTGATCCGTTTCGACGAGCGGGTGAACGACGCCGCCGCCCGCGTGCTGGCCGACCAGCGCGGCATCGCGGTCGATGTGGCGGGCGTCCGTCCGGGCAGGGTCGCGACCGCGGGCGGGGTGGTGACCCGCGTCCGCCAGGTCGCACGCGGCGGCAACACGCGCGTCACCTTCGACCTCGACCGGCCGGCGATCGTCGGGGATGGCGGTTTCGACGCGAGTGGGCGGGAACTGACGCTGTCGTTGCAACCGGTCGACGAACGCCGCTTCGTTCAGGCGAGCATGGCCGGGCCGCTCAATTTCTTCCCGTTCCTGGGGCAGCTGGCGGCACGTCCCAAGTACAAGATTTCGCGCGCCGTGCCGCCGGCCGCCAAGTCGCTGCCTCTGCCGCGCGTGCAGGGCGACGACGATCGGCCGCTGGTCGTGATCGACGCCGGGCATGGCGGGGTCGATCCCGGCGCGGTCAACGCGGAAACGGGCCAGCGCGAAAAGGACATCACGCTGCGCATCGCGCGCGCCATCCGCGACGATTTGCTCGCCAGCGGGCGCGTGCGCGTGGCGCTGACGCGCGACGACGACCGCTACATCATCCACCGCGAACGCTTCGGCGTGGCGCGGCGGTTGAAGGCGGACCTGTTCATCTCGATCCACTGCGACAGCGTCGGGCATGGCGAGGCATCCGGCGCCACGGTCTACACGCTGTCCGATGTCGCCTCGGACAAGGAAGCCGCGCGGCTGGCGGCGCGCGAGAACCGCGCCGATGCGATCGCCGGTCTCGATCTGGACCGGCACAGCGACGTGTCGTCGATCCTGATCGACCTGACGCAGCGCGAGACGATGAACGCGTCGGCGAGCTTTGCCCGGCTGCTCGGGCGCGAGGCCAAGCCGCTGATCCCGACCAAGCCGAACTTCCACCGCACCGCGTCGCTGCTGGTGCTGAAGGCCCCCGACATGCCCTCGATCCTGTTCGAGACGGGATATATCTCCAACCCCCAGGACGCGGCCTTTCTCGACAGCCGCGAAGGCCGCGAAAAGATCGCCGAAAGCGTCCGCCGCGCGGTGGAGGTGCATTTCGCGCGGCGGATGGCGGCGCGGTAGGCCAGCCCAATCGTCACCCCGGACTTGATCCGGGGTCCATGGCACGACGCACGCGACCTGCGCGGGGCACCATGGATGCCCGATCAAGTCCGCATGACGCGCAACGCTGGTTACGCCGCCATCGGCACCGCCTGCGCACTCTTCAAGTCCAGCTCGTGCACCCCGCATTCGACGTCGGCTCCCCGCCCGCGCGAGAAGCGGCGCGTGCGGGCGATCTCGCGAAAGCCG
>DASVUT010000267.1:0-7814 GCA_036386955.1 Sphingomonas sp.
CGCGCCGCCAACGATCGACCGGATCCGTTAGCGCAACTCCGCCGCCGTGTTGCCCCCCTGGTCCATGCGTCAACCTAGCGCGTCGGCGCGCGCGGAGGAACGCCCCCGTCCGATCCGCGCGCGCTCCAGCCACCACAGCAGCCCTACCGTCAGCAACCATCCCGCAAACCACGGCCAAGGCGAACCACGCTCGCCCGGGGTCGAGGCACCGCGCGCGTTGCGTTCACCGACCAGCCGCCGCGTCGCCTCGGCTCTTTCGGTCGCGCGCACACCGGACAGCGAGGCGGCGGCGTGGACAAAGAAGGGGCGAGCGGCGGGGCCGGTCAGCCGGTGCCACCCCGCAGCCGCCGGCCAATAGCCCGCGCAACCGGGAGCCGCAGGGTCCATAATCAATTCCGTTGTCGATCCGGTGGGGGCCATCACACGCGCGTCGCCCGCACCACAGATGACCATGCGCTCGCCCGCGCGCGGCAGCGGGTCGATGCTCGCCAGAGTTCCGGCGCGAGGACGCGCGACGGCCGAAACGAGACCCGACCAAAGCTCGGCGAAGCGATCGCCATGCCCGCTCGTCACCAGCGCGAAGCTGTCATGGAGGCTGATCGCCGCCACCCGTCCGCGCCCGCTCGCCTGCCAGCCGGCGAACACGGCACCGCGCGCGTCCCGGAGCAGCGGCACGGCCCGCGCGCCGCCGATCACCGCAGTCTGCCGCGTCAACACGGGAACGGCATCGCGGGCGCCAGCCGCGGCGATCGGCCGGTCGCGCGTGCCGACACCACGCCGCGCAGCCAGCGAGTCCTCGCTCGGGGCCGAGGGCGGCAGCACGACGGGTGCCGTGACGCTTCCCGCCGCCACAGCGAGTCCCGCCGCCTGCCAGCCGCGCGGCAGTGGGCCCGTGATTCGCACGACCAGCCCCATCCCGCCGCGCACCGCCGCCGCTACGGCGCCCCGTCCGCCGGGCCCCAGATCGGCCCAGCGGCGATCATCCAGGATCAGCACATCGGTCGCCGCAAGCGTCCCCGCCGACAGCGACACAGGGTCGCCCAGTGCGACGCCACCGCCGACTTCGGCGCGGACCTGGGGCGACAGACCGGCATCGATCGCCCAGCGGCGCAGGAACTTGACCTCGGGACCCGGCGCGCCGGCCAAAATCAGCACGCGGGCGGTCGGCTGCGCCCCGACGACCACGGGCACGTCGGCACGCTCGACGACCTTGCCGCCGTCCCGCAGCCGGATTGCGAACAACGCAGCACCGGCCCCGCGCGCCGTTCCACTCAGCGCGATGCCGCCGTCCGGACCAATTGACCGTGCATCGACGACGCGTCCCGCCGGGTCGAGCAGCTCCGCGATGCCTGTCACCCCTGGCGCGCGCGCTACCACCGGGAACACCGCACCCTGCAGAACGGTTGCGGGCAGCGTCAATGCTACGAGCCCGCGCGCCGCCGGTGGCGGATCGAACCGCAGCGACGCGCCAATCGCGGCTTCCCGGTCGCGCCGTTCAAGCCCCGTGCCGACGATCCGCAGCCGGTCGGTACCTTCTTGTCGGATCGCGGTGCCCAGATCAGGCACGCCGCGGGCCCCGAGCACCCGGCCGGCCTCCGGCAGTGCCACCAGCCGCTCGCCCGGGCCGATAGCCACCACCGGCCCTGCCCCCGCGGTCGCGACCACCAGGGTCCGTGCCCCCACCGGTCCCCTGGGCGGCAACAGCGTCGCGTACAGCAACGCCGCCGCCGCCGGCTGCAGCACGGCCAATGCTGCGAGCCGCCAGGGCCTCGGCCTGTCCGCTCGCGCCGCCCGAGCATACCACCATGCGAGCCGCACCCAGCCGGTAACGACCGCGCCGGCAAGGAGCAGCGCGAGCGCCAGATCCGTCGTCACCGCAGGGCCTCCAGATACCGCCGCCCGACTGCATCGCCCCCACGTCGCCGATCGATCCCCGATGCGGGTCGCGGCAACGCGCTCCAAAGCACCCCGCGCAACCGTTCGCGGCACGCGTCGCAGGCGGGATCGCGCCGCACGGCGTCGATCGCCGCTGCCAGCGCGAGCCGGTCCGGCACTCGCGCCTCGTTCGCACCGAGCCAGCGTGACAGAGTTTCGACCGCCGCCGGGTCGCGCCCTTCGCCCAAGCGCCGCCAGATCGCGGCCGGTACCGGATCGGCGTGGTCGGCGGCGGCGGGCGCGAGTTGGCGCCGCCCCAGGTCGCTGCGATCACCCGTCAATCGCCGCGCCAGGTCGATCGGCGGCTGCCGCGACGCCGTCCGGGCCAGGAATATCCGCGTCGCCTGCTGCACCTCCTTGATGAAGCGCAGCGCGCGGTTCGCGTGCGGCAGCGCGGCGCGCGGATCGCCTTGCCTCAGCGCGCGCTCGGAATCCCACATCGCGTCGAGCGCGCGGCGCAAGGTCGCGCGCGTGCCCGGATCGAGCAGGGTCGTCGCCTCCGACTCGTCATGGACATGGCCATAGGTCGCGGTCACCCCGGCGTCAGACCCGAAGGTCGGAGCCTCCGCCGCAGGGCCGTGATCGTGACCGTCTCCGGGGCTATGCACCTCGGCGGCGGGTGCTTCGGCCCCTTCCTCGGCATCGTTGGTGGGCAGCGCCGCCGTCGCACCGCCGCCGCTTTCCTCGCCCATGAACTGGCCATAGCGCATGCGCAGCAGCCGCTGGTCCTCGCCGAGCGCATCCGATCGCGACAGGAACGCGTCGGCGGCGGGGCGCGGCCGCTCGGCCAACAGGGCTTGCGCATCAATGATGATCTGGCGCTGGCTGCGGAAATAGGCCGGCATGATCCGCCGCGTCATTCCCTCCAGCCCGCTGGCCGCCGGCGCTGCCTCGGTTCGGCGCAGGATGACGCTCGGCCCCGTCGCCGTTTGCGGACCCGGCGTTCGCGTGTCGGCCACGCTCAGCTGCGCGACGAGATCGCCCGGTTCGGTGAAGCCGATCGCCGCGAGGTCGATCGTTGCCGCGAACCGCCGCGCGCGCGCATCACCGGTGCCACGCACCGCGATCATGCGCTCGGCGAAGCGGATATTCTCGCCCTCGCCCTGCGCCACCACCAGCCGCAATCGGCCGACCGGCTGGATGCCGTAGTCATCGCTGGCGACGAAGGTGACGCTCCAGCGCCGCTGGCCCGTGCGTGCCGGGACCAGCGTGGCGGCGGGCTCAACCAGCCGGATGCGCGGCGGCTGATCGGCGACCGTGACGATCCGGTGCAGCGGCGGCATCGGCCCGCCACCGCCCGGCACCACGCGGTAGAGCAGCGACCGATCGATCACGCGCGAGACCGTCCACCGGTCGCCCGCACGCGCCATCCCGAGCGCGCGTTCACCGAGCACTGCCAGCGTCGGGCCGCTCGGCTGCGGATCGAAGCGCAGCGTCCATTCCAGCCGCGATCCCGCCGGCACGCGCGCGTCGAGCTGACCGAGCGTGCGCGATGCCAGCCCGGTATAGGCGGGCGGCACGACGACCAGTCGCTGTGCCACGAGTCGCGGAATGCCGGGTGCCACCTGCAACCCCTCGCGCGCGGGGGCCAGTGACGCCTCCCGCGGGCGCGGCCACAACAGCGCACCGGCGATCACAACCAGCCCTGCCGCCCAGGCGAGCGCGATCCAGCGCGCGCGGGGGCTTTGGTGCAGCGCCGGCACCGGCGCGGCGACAAGGCGCGCCTCGATCCGCCGGCGCTGCAGCCGCTGGAGCGGCCCGAGCGTGTGGGGTTCGGCGAACAACAGGTCGCTGCTGTCCTCGACATCGGCCCTGCCGGCGTCCAGCGCCGCGACCAGCCAGCGCCGGTCGAACCGCCGCGCGCGCATCCGCGCGATCACCAGCGAGGCGACGACACCGGCGATCAGGAGGGCGACCGCCCATCCCGCCCCGCCGATCCGCCACCCCAGCACCACACCCGCGACGACCAACGGCACCGCCGCCATGGCGACATCGCGCGCGGCCTGCCTGCGTGCCGCCCCGATCCAGCCCGTGACAGGCGTGTACGCCGTCATGGTCCCACCGCGCGACGGCTGCGCGTCGCGAGCCATCGCTCCACCAGCCACAGCACCGCGATCGCCAGCGCCAGCCACGGCCGCAGGTCACGCGCGCCCGGCGTCGGTGCGGCACCGCCGGTCACCGGCCGGTACGCCTGCGCCGACGTCCGCGCGGGCGCGGGCGAGGGCGCGAGCAGCAGTGTGCCGAGCCGTTCGGGAAAGTCCGCCTCGGTCAGAGCGGGCATCGCCGCCGGCGTCAGCGCGCGGGTGAACCGCAGCACCCGTCCCGCCCCGACCACGCGCTCCTCGACCAGCGTCTCGCCCTCGCCCCCCTGCCACACCGCCGCCGCACTGCCCGTCGGGACGATCGTTTCGTGCCCGACCAGCGCCGCCCCACCCGCCTCGATCCAGCGCGTGATGACCGGCGGCAGCGCCCCCGGCGCGAGCCAGATCAGCGCCGCCGTATCTTTCGGCAGGGGATCGGTCGCGTCGGGCGTCCATCCCAGTGCCGCAACCGCAGCCCTGATGTACCGGTTGGGCGCGTTCAGCGCGACGCGCACGCGCCGCCGAACCGGTGTTCCCGCCGCCATCGTGCCCGGTACGACGCGCCACGTCACCCGGCGCGCCAATCGCGGCCGCTCGGCATCGGCCCCGTCGATCACCGCCGGCACGACCAGCGTCAATGCCGCACCCTGCGGCAGCTCGGCATCCAGCTGACGTATGAGGCTGCCCAGCGGCACGCGAGCGGGGGGCTTCACATCCAGCGGCGGAAATCCCGGCGCGAGCCACACCCGCCGCTCCTCCCCCGCACCCAGCGTCCGCGCATCGACCCCTGGTGCCACCGCGACCATGGGCCTCGTATGGCCGCCGTCGCGCACCGCGGGTCGAGCCAGAAAGAGCGCCACCAGCACAAGCAGGATCAGCCGAACCGCCAGCAACAGCCACTCGTCGAACCGCGGCCGGTGTCGCGGTCGCGGCTTCTGCCGCAGCCAGCGCAGGGCGGCGAAGTCCATCGGCTGCTGCTCGGTCCGCCGCGCAAGATGAATAGCCAGCGGGATCAGCACCGCCGTCAACGCCGCCAGACCGATCGGGAACAGCAGGAACGGCATCAGCCGCGCCGCCCGAACAGCGCGTGGATCGGCGTGTCGACAGGCTCGTCGAGCACCAGCCGCGCATGCCGGATGCCCGCACGGTCGAGCTCCGCGTCCAGCGCCGCCTGCGCCGCGCCGAACCGCGTCAGGAACTCCGCGCGCAGCGCCTCCGCATCCCCCACCAGCTCCTCGCCCGTTTCCGGGTCGCGGAAACGAAACCCTCCATCCAGCGCGAAGTCGCGCTCGGCCACCGTCAGGATCTGGACCGCGAGCACCTCGCGCCCCGCCGCCGACAGCCGCGTCGCCACCTCGAGGCACGCGGGGTCGAACCAATCCGACAGGATCACCACCAGGTCGCGAACGCCGATGCGGGGCCATAATGGCGACAGCAGATCCGCGGCGGGAAAGCCGCCGCCCGTATGCACCGCGTGCAGCGCCAGCCGCACTGCATCGCGCTGCCGTGTCCCGCCACCCGGAGGCACCAGCGCGAGCCCGCCGTCGCGCAACCCCGCCAGCGCGAACCGGTCGCCTTGCGCCAGCGCCAATTCCGCCAGCGCGGCGGCCAGCGTGCGCGCCGCCGTCATCCGCGTCCGCCCAAGCGTGTTGAGGTCACCCTGCGCCATCGACGCGCTCGCATCGACCAGGATCCAGAGCACCACCGGGCTTTCCCGCTCGGCTTCGCGCACGAAGAACCGGTCGGACCGGGCGAACAGCTTCCAGTCGATCTGGCGCGGCTCGTCGCCGAATTCGTACGCGCGATATTGCGCGAACTCGAGCCCCGTCCCGCGGCTGCGGCTCGCATGCGCACCGATACCCCGGTCGCCGATCGCGCGCCGCGCCACCAGCGACACCTGCTTCAACCGATGCCGAACGTCGGCCGGGATGAGGTCGTCAGCCACCCGGGCCGCGCACCCCCGCGATCAGCTTGGCGACCACCGCATCGGGGCTGACCCCTTCGGCTTCCGCCGCGAAGGACAGGATCAGCCGGTGGCGCATCACCGGCGCGGCGAGTGCGGCGACATCGTCTCGCGTCGCCGCCAGCCGCCCATGGATCAGCGCGCGCGCCTTGGCCGCGAGCACCAGCGACTGTCCGGCGCGCGGCCCCGCGCCCCAGCGCACGAACGGCCTGATCGCCTCCGCCATCGCCTCGCCCGGCCGGGTCGCACGGACCAGCCGCGTGATCCAGTCGAGCATGTCGGCACCCAGATGCACCTCGCGCACCCAGCGCTGCAGCGCGAGCACGTCCTCGCCCCCCATGACGCGGGGCACCGTTGCGACGCCCGCGCCCGTGGTCTGCGCCAGGATGTCGCGCTCCTCGCTTTCGCTGGGATAGTCGAGCCGGACATGGAGCAGGAACCGGTCGAGCTGCGCTTCGGGCAGCGGATAGGTGCCGGCCTGTTCGATCGGGTTCTGCGTCGCCAGCACGAAGAAGGGCGACGGCAGTCGATAGGTCGTGCCCGCATAGCTGACCGTGCGCTCCTGCATGGCCTCCAGCAAGGCCGCCTGCGTCTTGGGCGGCGTGCGGTTCAGCTCGTCGGCGAGCAGCAGGTTGGTGAAGATCGGCCCTTGCTGGAATCGGAAATGGCGCTTGCCGGTGCCATGGTCTTCTTCGAGCAGCTCAGTGCCCAATATGTCGCTCGGCATCAGATCGGGGGTGAACTGGACGCGGCGGAACCCCAGGTGCAACGCCTCGCCCAGCGAACGGACGAGCATTGTCTTGCCCAGCCCCGGCACGCCCTCCAGCAGGCATTGCCCGCCCGCGATCAGCCCGATCAGCAATTGCTCGACGACCGCCGCCTGGCCGACGATCGCCTGACCGATCGCCGCGCGCAGATCGCCCAGCTTGCTCAGCTGCGCCTCGATATCGGCTTCGTTCATGCGATACTCACGCGGTCAGCGCGTACATGACGATGTTGACCCCGAACTTGGTCGGGTCCTGCGCCAGAAACCGCTTGTTGCGCCAATCGAAGTCCCATTCGCACCCATAATCCTTGTTGGTGTACAGCAGGCCCAGGCGACCATCGATAGTGATGCCCTTCATGTAATCGTGAATCAGGTCGTCGCCCCACCCGTTCAGCTCGAACGTGGTCGCGGGTGGTCCTGGAAACTTGAAGAAGCTGGAATAGATCGGGTGCTTGGGCGCAAGCTTGCCCAGCGCGCGCGGGCCGAAGATCGCCACCATCTGCCGTTCGAACGATTTGGCGAACAGTCCGTCGATATCGTGATTGCAATCATCCACCCACACGAACCCGCCATTGCGGACGTAGCGTTCGAAATTGCGCCGCTCGGCCGGCGAGAAATCCACCAGCTTGTGCCCCGCCAGGTAACAAAAGGGCGCGGTCAGCATCTTGGGGTCCGACAGCGCCACCACGCGCTCGCGCGGATCGACCCGCAGGTTGGTATAGTCAATCAGCGAGGTCAGCAGGTTCGCCGGCATCCGCTGATCGACATCCCAGTCGCCCGATTGATAGCGAAGCCGCGTGAACCAGAAGTCGTAGGCACCGGCCGCAGGCGCCTTGCGAGCGATCAGCGCAGCAACGAGACAGGCAGCAGCCCCGCGCACGAACTCGCCTCGTGTCACCCTCACCCTTCCGCGGCTACGCCGCTTCCTCCCTCTCCCATCGGGAGAGGGAGGGGGCCCGCCGCGAAGCGGTGGGACGGGTGAGGGTGATCACGCGAATCAAACCGCGTCGGACAGCGAGGTAAAGGTGAAGTCGCGCACCTTCATCGGCGGCAACATCATCGCCAGCGA
>DASVUT010000268.1:0-4269 GCA_036386955.1 Sphingomonas sp.
CAGCCCTTCCCACCGCGCCGCCGCGCCTGCATCGGGACAGAAGAACGGGTTGCGGTCGATCTCGGCGTCGTCGAACGCACTGGGGTCGATCGCATCGCCGCCGATCGCCTCCACCCAGGCACGGATGCGCACCTGCGGAATGACCGCGCGCGCGATGGCGCCAGCGGCGACGCGCGACGCGGTCTCGCGCGCCGAGGATCGCCCGCCGCCACGATGGTCGCGAAAGCCGTACTTCGCGTCATACGCATAATCGGCATGGCCCGGGCGATAGGCGCGCGCGACCTCCGAATAATCTTTCGACCGCTGGTCCACATTGTCGATCATGAGGCTGATCGGCGTTCCCGTTGTCCGACCCTCGAACACGCCCGACAGGATGCGCACCGCGTCGGGCTCGCGCCGCTGCGTCGTGAACCGCGACGTGCCCGGCCGCCGCCGGTCGAGCCACGGCTGAATGTCGCCCTCGCTCAGCGCGATGCCCGGCGGGCACCCATCAACCACCGCGCCGATCGCGGGGCCATGCGACTCACCCCAGGTGGTGAAGCGAAAGACGCGCCCGAAGCTGTTCCAGCTCACGCGGCCCTTTGCTGCGTCGGCGGAAAGGAGATACGCGCGGCCATCAGGCCTTCGACGGCCAGATCCTCATCCAGTTCATCCCAGTGGACGCCGCTGGGGCTCAGTTCATAGGCATTCAACTGCCCGGGCGTGGCGTTGGCCAGGCGCGGGTACCACGCCAAAGGCACCGTGATCGTGCGGCCGTCGTCCAGCGCGACGCTCATCGCAACGTCGTCAAACGTCACGCCGACCGGTTCCGGAAAAAAACTCATGCCAACGCTCCTCGAACTCGTCGCGGTGTTCCTTGACGACCTGCACTAGCATCTTGAGCGTGCGCGGGTCCATGCGCCGGTCAGCGGCGACCGGACGACGGGCGTCGACCAGATCTTCGCTGCGCTGTTGCCGCTGCGGACGTGCACATGCGGCGGCTCCAGCGGCATTCCCTCACGCGAATAGAAGAAGAACGTCCAGCCATTCCACTGCAGCAGCTTGGGCACCGCCTCAAGCCAGCGCGATATCCGGGGCATCCTCGGCCTTCATGCCGATCACGTTGTAGCCCGCATCGACATGATGGACCTCGCCCGTCACCCCGCTGGCGAGATCGGACAGCAGGTACAAGGCCGCGCCCCCGACCTCGTGGATCGTGACGTTGCGCTTCAGGGGCGCGTTGAGTTCGTTCCATTTCATGATGTAGCGGAAATCGCCGATGCCGCTCGCCGCCAGCGTCTTGATCGGGCCGGCGGAGATGGCGTTGACGCGGATGTTGTCCCGACCGAGGTCGACCGCGAGATATTGAACGCTGGTCTCCAACGCCGCCTTGGCGACGCCCATGACGTTGTAATGCGGAATGACCTTCTCGGCGCCGTAATAGCTCAGCGTCAGCAGAGCGCCGCCGTCCGGCATCATGCGCCCCGCGCGCTGCGCCACCGCGACGAAGCTGTACACCGAGATGTTCATCGTCATCAGGAAATTGTCGAGGCTGGTGTCGACATAGCGCCCGCGCAGCTCGTTCTTGTCCGAAAAGCCGATCGCGTGGACAACGAAGTCGATCGTGGGCCATTCCTCGGCCAATCTGGCGAAGGTCGCATCGAGGGCCCCCATGTCGGCGACGTCGCATTCCAGCAGCCGCGCGACGCCCAGTTGTTCGGCCAGCGGGCGCACCCGCTTTTCCATCATCTCGCCTTGATAGGAAAAGGCGAGTTCGGCACCGGCCTCGCTCAGCTTTTTGGCGATGCCCCAGGCCAGCGACTTGTCATTGGCGAGCCCCATGATGAGCCCGCGCTTTCCCGCCATCAATCCGTTCACTTGGGACTTTCCCTTCACGCCGCCGCCTGTGCCGCGGCAGGCTCGTGTAGCGCCTCGGTGGGCGGCTCCGCCAGTGCCGCGTTCAGATGCGCGCCGAACACCAGCCCCAGACCGATGACGTAGAAGAACAGCAAAGCCACGATCACCCCGGCCAGGCTGCCATAGGTCGACCCATATCCGCCCATCTGTGCGATGGCATAGGGCAGGATCGCGGTCATGCTGATCCACCATACCGCCGTGAACAGCGCGCCGGGCCATTTACGACAGCCCGAATAGCGATACCGCCTGGGCGTGACCGAATAAAACAGCATGTACAGCGCGCCGAACATGACCGCGCCGGGGATTAGCCGCGACAGCCCGATCCACCCCGCCAGGTCCTCGGCGAACGGCAACAGGCGATAGATGAACTGTTCGGCCGCGGTCAGCACCCCCTGGATCAGGAAGGCGAACAGCGCGAGCACGACCGAACAGATGATCACGAACGACGACCCCAGCCGCGATTTCCAGAACGGGGCGGTGCTCTTGTAACCGTAGGCGCGGTGGAAGATGTCGCGGATCGTCTCGATGAAGCTGCCGACCGTCCACAGCCCGACCAGCCCCCCGAACCAGAGCAGCAGACCGGTGCGCTGTTGCAGCACCTCGACGATGGGCGCGCGCAGTAGTTCGGCGGTCTCGGGCGGCAACGTGCGCAGGAAGCCGATCATAGTGCGCTGCGTCTCCGCGCTCTGCCCGACCAGCGAAAGGATGGCGGCGGCGGTGATGAAGAACGGGAACAGCGTCAGCAGCGCCAGATAGGCGAGGTTGCCGGCATGGATGAATCCGTCATTATAAACGCCGAGCGCCGATCGCTTGACGACCGCGAACGCGTAGGAGCCGGGGCGGACCTTGGCCAATTGCTTGTCGAGCCGCTTGCGCGCCGCGCTCTGCTGGCGGCGATCCTCCGGCGTCAGTCCGCTGGTGCCCGTCCCGGCGGCCGGTTCTTCCTCGTTTGGGGATTGGGCGGGATCCATGTGAGGGATCAGACGCCCATCGACGCCCGTGGGTTCCCCGGCGGAGACCAGCTCTCGGCGAACTGGCGCAAGCCCGCATCGCCCGCGGGCAGGTCGATCATCAGCGTGACGAGCTGATCGCCGCGCCCGCCGCCCTTGGTGTGAAAGCCCTTACCCTTCAACCGCAACGTCCGGCCCGACGTGGTGCCGGCCGGGATCGTGACCATCACCGGCTTGTCCACGGTCGGCACCTTCACCAACCCGCCGAGCACCGCTTCCTTGAGCGTCAGCGGCAGATCGATGCGCACATCGTCGCCGTCGCGGGTGAAGAACCGGTGCGACTGCACCTCGATGGTCACGATGGCATCGCCCGCGCCGCCGGGCCCGTCCTCGCCGCGACCCGCCAGCCGCATCTGCGTGCCCGTCTCGACCCCGGCGGGAAGCTTCAGGTCGAGCGTGCGCCCGTCGGCCAGCGTCACGCGCTGCGGCTGGAGCGTCGCCGCGTCGACGAACGGCACCGCCAGCCGATAAGCCGTGTTTGCGCCCTTGGGCGGAGCCTGACGCCCGAACCCGCCCTGAAACCCGCCGCGCCCGCCACGACCCGCGGCCCCACCGAACAAGCCTTCGAAGATGTCCGAGACGTCGGGCTGACCGCTCGAGAAGTCGAACTGTTCGCCGCCGCGAAATCCGCCTCCAGCCGGTCCGCCGCGCGCGGCACCCGGGTTGAAGCCGAACGGCGCGGCGGGGTTGCCGTCGCCGTCGATCTCGCCACGGTCGAAGCGCGCGCGCTTGTCCTTGTCGGACAGCAGGTCGTACGCGTTCGTCACCTGGCTGAAACGTTCGGCCGCCTTAGGATTGTCCTTGTTGCGGTCGGGGTGGAGTTCCTTGGCGAGCTTGCGATACGCCTTCTTGATGTCGGCCTCGCTCGCGCCACGCGCCACGTTCAAGGTCTTGTACGGATCGGCCAATGCTGCCCCCAACGGTGTATTACCCGGCTATGTGGGCGCTGCGCGCGCGCAACGCAATCCGCCGACGAGGCGTTGAGGGCACCAAGGAGACTGGATGATGGCCGACACGCAACCGAACCAAGCGATGGGCAACGGCAAGGCGCCGCGCCAGACCGACGGCGTCGAGGAGACGCATGGCAAGTCGGGCGGCAGTGAGAGCCAGGGCGGTGCCTACCCCAACCCCCACACGGGCAAGGACGGCGGGGACCAGAGCGGCTTCATGGGACATGGGGGCCAGACCGGGATGGAATATTCAGGCACGGGTGCCACCGGCGATCCGGATGCCGAGAACGAGAACGCCGTGGCGAAATAGCGCCTATTCCACGGGCGCGACGTCGACGGACACTTCCATCGCCTGCGCGCCCGACCCCAGTACCACGCCGTCGACGGGCGCGATTTCGGCATAATCGCGCCCG
>DASVUT010000269.1:0-1966 GCA_036386955.1 Sphingomonas sp.
ATGTGACTTTCGAGTTGGTAGGCAGTATCAATTACCAGCTTGGCAACAGTGTGGCCACGCGAAGCCGCGGCAAGATCGTCGGTGTGTTCGTCGACCCGACGGACGAGCTTGTTGACCACGCCGTCTCTATTGCTGAGCTAGATGCCATCCAGTTCCACGAAACGTCACCAGAGCGAGCCGATCACCTACGGAGGTTTTCAGGCGTGGAGACCTGGGTCGCTCTCGCGATCAAGACCCGGGCCGATCTCGACACCGCGCACCGCTACGCCGGGGCCGCCGACCGCCTGATCTACGACGCGAAGACTCCCCCGGGTGCCGCGCTACCCGGCGGCATGGGCCTGCGCTTCGACTGGTCGCTCCTCGACGGCTTTCGCCACCCGCTTCCCTGGGGACTGTCAGGCGGGCTTGATCCTGCCAATGTCGCAACCGCGATCGCACACACCCGTGCCCCGCTGGTCGATGTCTCCTCGGGCGTGGAAAGCGCGCCGGGCGTCAAGGATGTGGACAAGATCGCGGCCTTCCTTAAAGCCTCGCGGGCATGAACGCTGTCCCAAACTCCTTTCGCGCCCAGCCTGACGATCGCGGGCATTTCGGCGATTATGGCGGCCGCTACGTCGCCGAAACGCTGATGCCGCTCGTGCTCGCGCTCGAAAAGGAATATCGCGCGGCGCAGGCCGATCCGGCATTCCAGGCGCAGTTCGACGACTTGCTCGAACATTATGTCGGCCGCCCGAGCCCGCTCTATTATGCCGAGCGCCTGACTGACGCGCTGCGCGCCTCCGCCCCCGACGGCATGGGGGCCGAGATCTGGTTCAAGCGCGACGAGCTCAATCACACCGGCGCGCACAAGATCAACAATTGCGTCGGCCAGATCCTGCTGGCCATGCGCATGGGCAAGACGCGGATCATCGCCGAAACCGGTGCGGGCCAGCACGGCGTTGCCACCGCCACCGTGTGCGCGCGCTTCGGCCTTCCCTGCACCATCTTCATGGGTGCCAAGGACGTCGAGCGTCAGGCACCCAATGTCTTCCGCATGAAGCTGCTCGGCGCCGAGATTCGCGCGGTGACCAGCGGGGCCCGCACGCTCAAGGATGCGATGAACGAGGCGCTGCGTGACTGGGTCGCCAACGTCCACGACACCTTCTACATCATCGGCACCGCCGCCGGCCCGCATCCCTATCCCGAACTCGTCCGCGATTTTCAAAGCGTGATCGGGCGCGAGGCGCGCGCGCAGATGCTGTCGCGCACGGGCAAGCTCCCCGACATGCTCGTCGCCGCGATCGGCGGTGGATCGAACGCGATCGGGCTGTTCCATCCATTCCTCGACGACGCCGATGTCGCGATGCTGGGCGTCGAGGCGGCGGGTCACGGCCTCGACAAGACCCACGCCGCCAGCCTCGCGGGCGGCTTCCCCGGCGTCCTCCACGGCAACAAGACCTATCTTCTCCAGGACGATGACGGCCAGATCGCCGAGGCGCATTCGATCAGCGCAGGACTCGATTACCCCGGTATCGGCCCTGAACATGCTTGGCTCAAGGACATCGGCCGCGTCGAATACACGTCGGTGACCGACACCGAAGCGCTCGACGCGTTCCAGCTCCTCTGCCGCACCGAAGGCATCATCCCCGCCCTCGAACCCGCCCACGCCATCGCCGCCGTGACCAAGCGCGCGCGCGAGATGAAGCGCGACGAGGTCATCCTCGCCAATCTATGCGGCCGCGGCGACAAGGACATTTTCACGGTGGCTGAGGCGCTGGGAGTTGCGATGTGAAGCGAGACAGGCGGTTATTAGCCGCAATTCTTGCGTTCATTGGATCCGCCTTCGCGTTGATTTACCAAGCGGGCACTGTCTCGGCCTACGTCTATGCGGCAGTAATGGGTAATTGGACTGCCTTTTCTGCATGGCATGGTGTCGAACCTCCGTCAGCAACATGCCTCGATTATTGTGTCGCTGATCTTCCGACCT
>DASVUT010000270.1:0-10384 GCA_036386955.1 Sphingomonas sp.
CCGCCGCCGACGCGCTCGCCGCCCGCGCACCCTCGTTCGTCGATGCGATGATGGGCGAGATCGGCGCGACGGAGGGCTGGGCGCGCTTCAATCTGCAGCTCGCCATAGGCATCGTGCGGGAGGCGGCCGCGCTAACCACGCAGATCGGTGGCGAGGTGATCCCGTCCGACAAGCCCGGCTGCATCGCGATGGCGCTACGCGAGCCTGCGGGCGTGGTCCTTGGCGTCGCGCCGTGGAACGCTCCCATCATCCTGGGCGTACGCGCGATCGCGACGCCGCTCGCCTGCGGCAACACCGTGGTGCTCAAGGCGTCGGAGCAATGCCCGCGTACCCACGCTCTGATCGTCGAGGCGTTCATCGAGGCTGGGCTCGACGGCGGGATCGTTAACCTCGTCACCAACGCTCCTGCCGACGCTGGCGAGATCGTCGCCGCGCTGATCGACCATCCGGCGGTGCGTCGGATAAATTTCACGGGATCCACAGCGGTCGGCCGCATCATCGCCCGGCGCGCCGCCGAGCATCTGAAGCCCGTGCTTCTGGAGCTCGGCGGCAAGGCACCGCTCATCGTGCTCGACGACGCCGACCTGGACGAGGCGGTCAAGGCGGCGGCGTTCGGCGCCTTTATGAACCAGGGCCAGATCTGCATGTCGACCGAACGGATCATTGTGGTCGAGAGCGTCGCCGACGCCTTCGCCGACGCTTTCGCAGCGAAAGCGAGGACGCTCACGGTCGGACATCCGCGTGCTGGAGGAGCGCCGCTGGGCGCCGTCGTCGACGTGAAGACGGTCGACCACGTCACGGCGTTGGTTGACGATGCGGTGGCGCGAGGCGGCGTGCTGCTGACCGGCGGTGCGGCGGACGGCGTGCTGATGCCCGCCCATGTCGTCGACCGGGTCACGCCGGCGATGAAGCTGTTCCGCGAGGAGAGCTTCGGCCCTGTAGTCGCGATCACCCGCGCCCAAGACGAGGATCACGCGATCGAACTCGCCAACGATAGCGAATACGGGCTTTCGGCCGCGGTGTTCACCCGCGACACGGCCCGCGGCCTGCGGGTGGCGCGACGGATCCGGTCGGGCATATGCCACGTAAACGGGCCGACGGTGCACGACGAGGCGCAGATGCCGTTCGGCGGCGTCGGCGCGTCGGGTCATGGCCGTTTCGGGGGCAAGGCCGGGATCGACGCTTTCACCGAGCTGCGCTGGATCACGATCGAGACGCAAGCCGGACATTACCCCATCTAAGGAGCTCCGCATGACCGAAACCAGCCCCGAGGGGACTGTCGCCTACCATGTCGCCGACCGCATCGCATGGGTGCGCTACAACCGACCCGAGAAGCGCAATTGCATGTCGCCCACGTTGAACCGCGAGATGGGCGGGGTGCTGGACGCGCTCGAGTTCCGCGACGATGTGGGCGTGCTGGTGTTGAGCGGCGAAGGAAGCTCCTGGTCCGCTGGCATGGACCTGAAGGAGTATTTCCGTGACACGGAGGCGAAGGGCTTGGGGGCGACCCGCGCCGCGCAACGAGACGCCTATGGTTGGTGGCGGCGGCTCCGCTGGTATCAGAAGCCGACGATAGCGATGGTCAACGGCTGGTGCTTCGGCGGCGGCTACGGCCCGCTGTTCGGCTGCGACCTCGCCTTCGCGGCGGAAGAGGCGCAGTTCGGCCTGAGCGAGATCAACTGGGGCATCCTGCCCGGCGGCGGCGCGACAAAGGTCGCCGTGGAGCTGCTGCCGTTCCGCAAGGCGATGTATCACGCGATGATGGGCGAGAACATCGACGGCCGCACCGCCGTTCAATGGGGGTTGGTCAACGAGGCGCTGCCGCTCGACCGCTTGGCGGACCGGGTCGCGGAGGTCGCGACCGTGCTCCTCAAGAAGAATCCGGTGGCGCTGAAGGCCACCAAGGACGCTGTTCGGCGGGTCGGCATCATGAGCTACGACGATGCCGAAGATTATCTGATCCGCGTGCAGGAGGCGGCGAACAGCTACGACGACCACGGCCGCAAGGAGGGCATCCGGCAGTTCATCGACGAGAAGAGCTACAAGCCAGGGCTGGGCGCCTACGAACTCGCGCGACGCTGAGGCGCGCGTGTCGCCCGTCGACGACGTCGCTCTCCACGCCCGGCTCCAACCTGAGCGGCTAGCCGCTCACGACCTCACGAGCGGAGAACGTTGGAGCTATCGCGCGCTCGACCGGGCGGTCGACCGGCAAGCGGGCGCGCTTCTGGCGCGCGGTCTGCAGACAGGGGACCGCGTCGCCGTGCTCGCCAAGAACCGGGTGGAGTGCGTCGTCCTGCACCTCGCCTGCGCGCGGGCGGGCTTGATCCTGGTTCCCCTCAATTGGCGGCTGTCGCCGGCGGAACTCGCGACTCTCGTCGCGGACGCGGAACCAGCCTTGCTGCTCGGCGACGCCTGCCTGGACGCGGCGGGGCTGGACGGCGTGGCGATGGACGCGTTCGCGAACGAGGCGTCGTCTGCCGATCCGATGCCGCCGCGCGTGATCGATCGCGCGCGCCCATCTTTGATCCTGTACACGTCCGGCACCTCGGGGCTGCCCAAGGGCGTGTTGCTGTCCGAAGCCAATCTGGCCGAGACGGCGATCAATTTCGGGCAGTTGGGGCGGCTCTCCTATGACAGCGTCGTCCTGTGCGACGCGCCGATGTTCCACGTCATCGGACTTGTCACCAACATCCGCCCGACGTTGATGCACGGGGGCGCGATCCTGGTGTCCGACGGGTTCGCGCCCGCGCGGACGCTGGCGCGGCTAGCCGATCCGTCGCTCGGCGTGACCGGTTATTTTTGCGTGCCCCAGATGGCGGCGGCGTTGCGCGCCGAGCCGTCTTTCGATTCCAGGGCGCTTCGGCGGCTCGTCGCGGTCTTCACGGGCGGCGCGCCGCACCCGGAGGCCTCGATCCGCGCTTGGTTGGCCGACGGCGTTCCGATCGTCGACGGGTATGGCATGACGGAAGCCGGAACGGTGCTCGGCATGCCGGTCGACCCTAGGCTGCTCGAGAGGCACGCAGGGTCGGTCGGCGTCCCGCCGCCGCGCGTCGAGGTGCGCATCGTCGATCGCGACGGAGCGGTTCTGCCACCCGGACAAGCAGGCGAGCTTCAACTGCGCGGGCCGAACGTCACATCGGGCTATTGGCGGCGACCGGAGGAGACCGCGGCCGCGTTCACCGTCGACGGCTGGTTCCGAAGCGGCGACATCGCGCGCGCCGACCCCGAAGGGTTCGTTCGGATCGTGGATCGCGCGAAGGACATGTTCATCTCCGGCGGGGAGAACGTCTTTCCCGCCGAGATCGAGGCCATTCTGGCTGACCATCCCGGGATCGCCGAATGCGCGGTGGTCGGCGTGCGTGACGAGCGCTGGGGCGAGGTGGGGCACTTGGCGGTGGTGCCGCGAGGAGCCGCGATCGAACCGGCCGCCGTTCTCGCGTTGCTTGAGGCCAAACTCGCCCGATACAAGCTTCCCAAACACGTCAGCCTGGTCGACGGGCTTCCGCGGAACGGCGCCGGGAAGGTGCTCAAGGCGGAGCTCCGCCGAAGGCTGGCCGACGAATAGCGCCGGGCCCGGGCTACGCCTCCGCCGCCCTTCCTGCAGCTTCGTCCCGATCGGCCCACGCGCTCGTCCGCCGCAGTCGCCACGCCACCGTCGCGGCCCCGGCCAGCAACGCCGCGGCGACGAACAACGAAACGCGGTAGTCGCCCGTGGCGTCCTTCAGGAAGCCGGACAGCGCAGGTCCGACCGCGCCGCCGATCAGAAACGCGGTGTAGATCGCGCCATAGGTCTTGCCATAGGCTCGGGGAGGGAAGTGGCGTGCGACGAGGAACGCCATCAAGTCCACCTCCGCCCCGATCGCGAAGCCGGTGATGAGGGCGCCGGGCGCGGCGAAGCGGACTCCGCCGAGACCCAGGACGACCAGTCCGGCCGCAGCGCACAGGAACATCAGCACCGTGATCGCATAGGCCGGAAAACGATCCATTAGCAGGCCGGCGATCAGCCGCCCCACGATAGCCGCGATCCCGATCAGCGCCGCCAGACCGCCGGCCGCGGCCGGAGGCAATCCCCAGTCGCTCAACATCGGAACGAACTGGACAACGGTGCCGAGGACCGCGGCTGCGGCCAGGAGGAAAGTCGCCATCAGCAGCCAGAAGGCCGGTTCGCGCGCGAGCGTCGCGATCGGGATCTCCGGACGCCGATCGGTCCGGACGTCCTCGCGGCAGCGTGCGAGGATGAGCGCGACGACCGGTGCCACGACCAGGATCACGGCAGCCAGCGCCAGATAGCCGTTTCGCCAGCCATGCGCCGCGATATAGGGGGTGAGCAACGCCGGAACGAGGATCGCCCCCAAGCCGGTGCCCGCGAGCACGATGCCGAGCGCCAGTCCGCGCGCGTGGACGAAGCCCGCGACGACCAGGCGGGTAAGCGCGATCGGACTGGATCCCGCCGTGACGAGCGACAGGGCGAACGCCAAGGCGAGAAAGCTGACCAACCCAGACGTCAGCGTGCCGAGCGCGACGAAGCCGATCGCGAGCAGCGCCAGCGAGCCGAGCGCCACGGGCCGACTGCCGTACCGGTCGACCAGCCGCCCGGTCGGGACCGCCGCGAGCGCGGCCGCCGCCGTCCCGACCAGCGCGCCGAGCGACGCTTGCCCGCGGGTCCAGCCGAACTCCGCCGCCATTGGCTTGATGAACACGCCCAGCGAGTAGAAATAGAGCGAACTCACGCCGATCGCGATGCCCAGAAAGGCCGCCGCGAGCACCGGCCAGCCCCGGGCGAATTCGGACCAGCGCGCCGTCATGAGTCCAGCAAAGCCACGGCGCGCACCCATCCGGCGGAGGCCCGCTCGACCTTTACGGGAAAGCAGGCGACGGTGAAGCCGAAGGGGGGGAGCGCCTCGAGATTGTGGAGCTTCTCCATCTGGTAGTAGGGGCGCTCCCGTCCGGCTTTGTGCCCTTCCCAGATCAGCCGGGCGTCTCCGCTGTCCGCGTAAGCGCGCGCCGTATGGATGAACGGCGCGTCCCAGGACCAGGCGTCGGTGCCGACCACCTGCACGCCCCGCTCGGTCAGATAGTTGGTGCCCTCGCGCCCGATCCCGCAGCCGCTGCCCAGATAGTCGGGACCGCCATAGGCTGCGCCCGCCGCCGTGTTGACGAGCACGATGTCGAACGGGCGAAGTTCGCGGCCGATCCGCTCGAGTTCCGCCGCGATGTCGGCCGCGGTCGCCACATGACCGTCGGGCAGCTGCCGGAAATCGAGCTTCACACCCGGCCGGAGGAAGAGGTCAAGCGGCGCTTGATCGATCGTCGGCGCCGGGCGCGCGCCGTTGTCGGTGGTGGAGTGATAATGCCAGGGCGCGTCCATATGTGTCCCCGCATGGGTGGACAGCGTCACGTCCTCGACCGCCCAGGCTTCGCCGTCGGGCAGGTCGTCCGCGGTGAGGCCGGGGAAGAAGGGCAGCATCTGCGCGATCCCTTGCTTGTGATCGGAATAGACGATCCGCGGCCGGAGCGGAGGCGGATCGGTGACCACGTCGTTCGACAACGGGATCGAGAGGTCGACGAACCTCACAACGTCAGCCTTTCCAAGACATGAGGGGCGTGGATGCGGGTCTCGACGCGGCCGATTCCCTCGATCTCCAGCGCGATCAAGTCGTCATGCGCCAGGAACCGCCCGAGCTCGAGCCCACAACCGCCGCCCACCGTGCCCGACCCGAGCACCTCGCCGGGGTGGAGCGTCTCCGCCCGGCTCACATGGGCGATCATGTCGCCCCAGGACCAATGCATCGCGCCGCTATTCCCCTCGCTCCACGGCTCGCCGTTGACAAACGCTCGCATCGCGAGCGCCGGCTGGTCGGCGAACTCGTCGGCGGTGACGATCACCGGGCCAAGCACGTTCGCTCCGTCGAAGTCCTTGCCCTTGGCGGGTCCGAGCGGCCCCTGCATCTCGCGGAACTGCCAGTCGCGCGCGGTGAGGTCGTTGAACACGGTGTAGCCGAAGACATGGGCGCGGGCCTCGCCGACGGCGATGTCGCGTCCGCCCCGCCCGATGACGCAGGCGAGCTCCAGCTCGTAGTCGATCACGCGCGAGCCCGCCGGCCAAGCCGTGACCGCGCCGGTGCCCGCGACGGCGAAACGGTTCCCCTTGTAGTAGATCGGCTGCTCATACCAGATCGGCGGGATCGGCGGCGGCTCCGCAGGGGCGGACGGACCTCCCCAGGTGGCGCGGAGCTTGGCCCCCTGCCAGCCCGCCATCCGCATGTGCTCCTCGAAGACCAGGAAGTCGCGCAGCTGCGCGGGGCGGGGCAGAGGACTGAGCCAGTCGATCGAGGTCGGGTCGATCGTCTCCGCGGCTTGGGCGACGATGCGGCGCGCCCCGTCGAGCGCCGCGTCGCTCCCTTCGATCAACGCTTGCATCGAGCTGAAACTAGGCGCCGCGTCGCGGCTGGCGAGGTCGACGACCCCGCCGTCGTCGGCCAGCGCTCCTAGCCGTTGCCGGCGATCCTGCAGAAAGGTCAGCAGCTTCATCAGAACGCCAGGTCGAGCTGCGCGCCGAAGCCACGTGGTTCGTTCAGCGCGCCGTTGGGCAAGCCGAAAAAGGCCGAAACCTGGCTGAAGTGACGATTGTCGAAGGCGTTCTTCACAAACAGCGATGCCGTCCATCGATCGTCGACATCGCCGAACGCGACGCGCGCGTCGACCTCTTCCCAGGCCTCGCCCCGGAAGGTCGGCGCCTGTTGCTGCGTTTCGAGGAAGAACACGCCGCTCTGGTGCCGAACGGACCCTTGAACGCTCGCCTTGTAGGCGGTGCCGACATCCCAGTCGTAGCGGCCGTTGAGCGCGAACTGGAACTCGGGCGCACGGGTTAGGCGATTGCCCGCGATGTCCTCCAGCACGACCGCCGGGTTGGTCCCGAACACATAGCTTTGCGCCTGGACGGCGGAGAGGCGTCCCCGGCGGAACTTGGCATCGAGGAAGGACGCGTTCGCGTCGAAGCGCAGTCCGGGCATGGGCGCCAGCGTCGCCTCGATCTCGACCCCCTGAGACCGCGCCTCGTCCGCCGATTCGATACCGACTCCTCCGGTCGGCACAGGCGTTCGGACTTGAAGGTCGTGGTATTTGTATCGGAACGCGGAGATGTTGAGCCGAACCGCGCGCGACAGGTCCGCCTTCATCCCGACCTCGTACGCGTCGACCTTCTCGGGCGCGAACGCCACCTCGGTTCCCCGGAACGCGTTGAAGCCGCCCGATTTGAAGCCTTTGCTGAAGCTCGCGTAGAGGAGCGTGTCGGGCGTCGCCTTCCAGTCGACCACCACCCGGGGGGAGAAGTTCGTGTCCTTGCGCCGGAGGTCGAAGGCGGGCGGGCCGGCGAGAACCGAGCCGGCGGCGAAGAAGGCGGGCCCAGGCGGATCGAACTGGCGGATCTGCGTGACCCGCTGCGTGTTCTCAAAGCGCTTGCGCTCCTCGCTGTAGCGACCGCCTAGCGACAGTTTGACCGTGTCGGTCAACGCGTAGGAGGCGTTGGCGAAGAGCGCGAACGAGCGCGTCAGCTGCTCGGCGGTGAAGGTGGCGAGCGTTCCCGCCCCGCCGGGACCCGCGAAGTTGTTGGTGATGGTGATCGGGGCCAGCTCGTTCTTCTCGACGAAGTAGAACCCGCCCACGAGCCAGGTGAACGGCCCGGTGTTCGCCGATGCGAGCCGCAGTTCCTGGCTGAACTGGCTGTCCGGGCTGAACTGGCTGTTGCTGCCGATGTTCGAGATCGGTGACCCCGTGACGAAGGGGGGATTGGGCGGGTTCAGGCCCGTTCCGTCCGAGTCCTGCGACCCGCGCAACGTCCACTCGCGGTAGTTGGTGATGGAGGTCAACGTCACCTCGCCCAGATCGTAGTTGATCCGGCCCGTCAGGTTGTTACCGCGGATGCGCGTGAACGTCGGAAAGTTGAGGTCGTACCGGTTGCCTTCTTGGACCGCGTCGAGGTCGGGGCGTGGGACATAGGGGAAGACGATGTTGGAGCCGGTCGGGTTCGTCGTCTCGTCGCGTAGGTTGCGCGTATCGGAAATGGCGATCGTGCCGGGGCTCGACCGCGAGTAGCTGACGTCGCCGATCAGGTCGACCGTCAGCGCGTCCGTCGGGCGGTAGCGCAGGAACACGCGCAGTTGCCAGTCGCGCCCCGTGTTGAGCTGAGGTCCCGAGCGGTTCCGTCCCCAGCCGCCCCGATCGGAGAAGCCGCCCGCGATCCGCGCCTGAAGCGTGCCGGCAGCGTCGATCGGACCTGAGATCGCGGCTTGGAAGCGGTACTCGTCGAGCGACGTGATGGACGCGCTGGCGCGGCCCTTGAACTCGGCCGTCGGCTCGGCCGAGCGCACCAGCACGGCGCCCGCCGTCGAATTCCGGCCATACAAAGTGCCCTGCGGCCCCCGCAGCACCTCGATGCCGCCGATGTCGATCAGGTCCGCGGTCGAGAGGCGAAGGCGCGAGACATATGCGTCGTCGACGTAAACGGCGACCGGCTCGTCCGCGAAGACGTTGCCGCCTCCGTTCGCGCCGCCGATGCCGCGGATGCTGAGCGGCGCGGAGCCGTAATTGACGGAATTGGTCACGACCAAACCCGGCACGGTGGCGCCCAGGTCCTGGAACGTGCGGATTTGATTGCGGATCAGATAATCGCCGCTGACCACCGATACCGCGACGGGGACGTCCTGGAGGCGTTCGTCGCGGCGTTGGGCCGTGACCACCACGTCCTCGATCCCCTGCTCCTCCGGCCCGGGCTGCGCCGCCGGATCGCTGGTCACGGCCGTGGTGCCGACGTTGTCGCCCGCCGGGCTCGGCTGCGCCGACACGCCCCCCGGAACCTGTCCCACCGCCTCGCCGGACGTGAGGCAAAACGCGACCGTGGCGACCGAAGCCGCGAATAGCTGGTTCATGATCCTCTCCTGCCCGGGCTCTGCCCGGTTATCGTCGTTGCTCAGCCGATCGGGGCGGCCGACCCCCAGAATCCAGTGCGGTTCAGCGCATCCAGGGTAATCATCATGTGCCGCTCGATCGCGGCGACCGCCTCGTCCGTCTTGCGCTCCAACGCCAACGCGACCAGCCGCTCGTGCTCCTCGACATGGACGTCGGCCGCGAGCTGCGGCAGGACGATCAAGCGCCGGTAGCGCAGATGCTGGTCTTGGAGGCGCTTCTGCAGCCCGAGCAGGCGCGGCGAGGCGCAGGCGGCGATCAGCGCCGCATGAAGCGCCTCGTGCGCGTCTTCCCACGCCTGCAGTTCGGCCTCTCCTTCGAAGGCGTGCTCCGACTTGCGACGGTAGCGATGCATCGCTGCGACCACGCCGACCTCCCAGTCATGATCCCCGCGCGTGATCGATCGGCGCAGAGCGTTGCTCTCGATCGCGGCCCGAACCACTGCGATGTCCTCCAGATCCTCGCGTGACAGCCCTGCGACCCGAAAGCCGCGGTTCGGCTCGAGATCGACCAGCCCGTCAGCAGCCAAACGCGACAGGGCTTCGCGGATGGGGGAGAAGCCCATGTCGAATCGGCCTCTCAGATCCTCCATCCGCAACCAGGATTCGGGCGCTAGACGGCCGCGGACGATGTCGTCGCGCATCTCCTCTTCGACCGATCGTCCCTTAGACACTTCTTCACTCCCTTGTTATCGGCCATAGCATTCTATTTTCGATAATCAAAGGGATTTTCGTTAAATAGCGGTCGCTGTTTCGAGGAGCCTAGAAGATCTTCCATCGGCTGCGTCACGCGCATGATCACCGCGAAAACCGTGATTACGAAAGCAGGATGCGCAAGCGGCTCGAGGCCGACCTTCTGAACGGGTTCCAAGCGGCCCCGCCATGATCGCCGAGACGGCCGCGCTAGAGCCGAGCGTCAAGCCTGGCAGCGCTCGCGACCCGAAATCGAGGTGGATCGGCTGCCGTGACGAGCAGCAGCTCGCCAAGCCATTCGGCGTCGTCCCATCGATCGGCCTCGATCAGCATTTGCGGTTTGGCGCCCGGATACGGCGGCGCGTCGGACACCGGTTCGGCACGGACGCGGCCCGATACGGTCGGCTTCACGAAAAGTTGGTCGTCGCAGACCGGCCCGAAATCCGGTTCTCGAGCGCGGCTTCCCCGGGGTGACCGCCGTCAATTCGTACTCGATGCGGCACCTGCGGGCGACCGACACGCTGAAGAACGGGGTCAGCTACAACAGGGTCGAGGAGGCGGCCTACGCGATCCAGACCAGCAAGGAGATGATCCACAACCACTACGGGGCGATCATCCCCAAGCAGGCGCTGCAGAACGACTACCGCACCGTCAGCAACGCCGCGCGGGCCGCCGCCAAGCGCAAGCGCGGCTGAGAAGCCGCGAGATCGGCCCACGGGGGCGGGGGG
>DASVUT010000271.1:0-2956 GCA_036386955.1 Sphingomonas sp.
TGGGGGCCGGGATGATCGGGGGGAGCGCGCGCGGGCCATGGACTATGCTGGGCGATACGCGCCAAGACCGGCGACGACAAGGGCGCAGCCGATTGATCTCCCGTCACCCCGGACTTGATCCGGGGTCCCGCTTGTTACGACGGTTTAGGTAGCGGGACCCCGGGTCAAGCCCGGGGTGACGGAGGGGGAGGCGGCAACGGCAATTCCCGCCCCACCGTCACCGGCGGGCGCGGAAATCCAGCGCGATGCTGTTCATGCAATAGCGCAGGCCCGTCGGCGGGGGGCCATCGGGGAAGACATGGCCGAGATGGCTGTCGCAGCGCGCGCAGCGGGTTTCGGTGCGGGTCATGCCGTGGCTGGTATCGCTATGATCGACGACGTGATCGGGGGCGATCGGCGCGGTGAAGCTAGGCCAGCCTGACCCCGAATCGAACTTGTCGGCGCTGTCGAACAGTTCCAGCTTGCACGCCGCGCAGGCATAGATGCCATCGGCCTTGTTGTCGTTCAGTGCCCCGGCAAAGGCGCGTTCCGTCCCCGCTTCGCGCAGGACATGGTATTGTGCAGGCGTCAGCCGCTGGCGCCATTCGGTTTCGGAAAGGTTGAGCTGATCCATGGCGTAGATGTCGTACCGCTGTGGAAGGGCGTCAAGCGATCATGGCGTGAACCGTGTCCCGTTTGCACTCAACCGGATCAAGGTTTCGGGCATCCAGGGAAGCAGGGCGGCGGCGCGAGTTTCGGCGATGTCGCGCAACAGCCCGGCGATGGCGAGCGGGCGGCGCAAGCGCCGTGCGGTGTGCCGCTGCCACTCCTCCGCCGCGACCGGTCCGCCGATGATCCAGGCCTCAGCGGCCGAGCGGCCGGTGGCGAGCGCGATCCCCATCCCTTCGCCGGCCAGCGACGGAATGACGCCCGCCTGATCGCCGACGCGGAACACGCCCGGCCGCGTCGCCAGCGCGCGCCAGCCATAAGGCACGTTGGCGACGGCATCGGCCGGTGGCGCTGTGCCGAGCGCGATGCGGTCGCCCAGATGCGGGTGTTCGGCCGCGAGCCGGAGCAGCAGCGCGGCGGGGTCGCCCCCAGCCTCACGCAGGCGTGACCGGCGCAATGCCATGCAGATGTTCGCGCTGCCATCCTCCTGACGGACGATCCCGGCATAGCCGCCGCGAAACGGGTGGAGTTCGATCGCGTCGCCGACTAACCGGTCGAGCGTCGGGTGCGCGGGCAGGCGGACGCGCAAGCCGAGCGCCGGATCGGCGGCGCGCGGGGCAGGGCGCGCGCTGCCCCGGACATCATGCTTCCCGCTGGCCAGGAACAGCGTGTCGCTTTCGATCTCGGTACCGTCGGCGAGGGTGGCGGTGCGCGCGTCGATGCCGCGCACGGTCACGCCGCGTTGCACGGCCACCCCCGCCGCCTCGGCCCGGTCGAGCAGCAGCCGGTCGAGCCTCGCGCGCGATACGCCGACCGCCGGTGCGGGCAGCGCCACGTCCCGCACGCGGCCGCCGCCGAACAGCCGCAGGCGCGTAACGCGGTTCGGGTTGAGCGCGTCGGCCTCAATGCCAAGCGACGCCAGCGTCCGGATCGACCGCCAGCTCAGGAAACCGCCGCACAGGCTGTCGGGCATGACGCGGTGGCGCTCGAGCAGGAGCGCGCGCGTGCCGCCTTGCGCGAGCGTGATCGCGGCGGCGGCACCCGCAGGCCCGCCGCCGACGATCAGTGCAGCCGTTCGACGCATAGCCGGAACGGAAAGACGCGGGCGACGCGGGCGTGATGGACGCCGGCATCGGCCAGAACGGGCGGCCATTCGGAGGGCGTGAAGCTGCGCGCGATCGACACCCGGCCGTCGTGGCGCACGATGGGATGCCAGCGCAACAGCCCGGCAAGCAGCGGATAACCCAGATGGGCGAAACGATGCCGGTGGAGGTCGTTGACCAGCCAGCCGACGCTGGTTTCGCGCTCCATAAAGCGGAGGAACGCGACGAGCTGAGCGCGGGTCATATGGTGGGCGACGAGGCTGCTGACGATCACATCCCAGCCTTCGCCCGCGAGATCGGCGTAATCGCCGGTCCGGTAGTCGATCGGCAGTGCCGCGGGGCCGTGCGCGCGCGCGGCGGGGGCGCTGCGCGGGTTGAGGTCGATGCCGACCAGTTCGGCGTCGATGCCGCGCGCCGTCGCCCAGCCCGCGATCGCGCGTAGGCCATCGCCGTCGCCGAACCCGACGTCGAGCAGCTTCAGCCGGGTGGCCTTGCCGGCCGCACGGCGGAGAAAGGCGAGGGTGGGGCGATGCGCCAGCGTCACGCGGTTGACCCGCGCCAGATCGCCGACGACCGCGGCATAGGTGTCCGCCGGCAGATCGTCGGCGTCCATCAGCTCGGGCGCGTCCACCCGCTTCATG
The DNA here is from genome assembly GCA_036386955.1 of Sphingomonas sp. Lineage (GTDB taxonomy): Bacteria > Pseudomonadota > Alphaproteobacteria > Sphingomonadales > Sphingomonadaceae > Sphingomonas. The sequence goes on from DASVUT010000271.1 coordinate 2,393, forward strand.
CGTGGCGGAACCCGAACCCTTCGGCGGCGAGACCGGGGCCGAAGGCGAGCGCGACACCGTCGGCGACGCGCGGGCCAGCCAGCACGCGCTCCAACACGAACATCAATGTCGCCGACGACATGTTGCCATGGTCGGCGAGCACGCCGCGCGATTCGCCCAGCGCGTTGCCGGAGAGGTGGAGCGCGCCCTGCACCGCATCGAGGATGGAACGCCCCCCGGCATGCACCGCCCAGCCGTCGATCGCCGATGCGGTCCGCCCGCCCAATGCCGCGCGTGCGAAGCCGGGTTCGCCGAGCGCGGTGGCGATCCGCGCCGGCACCGCGCCCGACAGGTGCATCGCGAATCCACGATCGGTGATGTCCCACCGGATCAGCGCTTCGCTGTCGGGCAGGGTCGCGGCGAACGGCCGCTCGATCGCCAGCCCATGCGGCTGCGCCGTGACCAGGGCGGCCGCGGCACCGTCGCCGAACTGGAGCATCGCCAGCAGCGGCTCCAGCGTGTCGGCGGGCTGAAGGTGGAGCGTGGACAGCTCCACCGCGACGACCAGCACGCGGGCGTCGGGGT
>DASVUT010000272.1:0-2301 GCA_036386955.1 Sphingomonas sp.
GCGCCGTAGGCCTGGAGCGCCCAGACCTCCATTTCGCCGAACCGCTGCCCGCCGAACTGCGCCTTGCCGCCCAGCGGCTGCTGCGTGACCAGCGAGTAGGGCCCGATCGACCGAGCGTGGATCTTGTCGTCCACGAGGTGATGGAGCTTGAGCATGTAGATGATGCCCACGGTCACCTTGCGGTCGAACAGCTCACCCGTGCGCCCGTCGAACAGGTCCGACTGACCCGACGAATCGAGCCCCGCCAGCGCCAGCATGTCGGTCACGTCCTTCTCGACCGCGCCGTCGAACACCGGCGTCCCCATCGGCACGCCGCCGCGCAGGTTGTGCGCCAGCTCCACGATCTCCTCGCCCGTGCGGGCGTTGATGTCGTCGATGTAATGCTCGCCATAGACGGTCAGCAGCCGTTCCTTGACGGCATCGGGCATCGCCCCCGGCGCCGCGTTGGGATTGGCCTCGCGCCAGTCGTCGAGCGCCACCGCGATCTGCTGACCCAGGCCGCGCGCGGCCCAGCCCAGATGCGTCTCGAAGATCTGCCCGACGTTCATGCGGCTCGGCACGCCCAGCGGGTTGAGCACCAGGTCGACCGGCGTCCCGTCGGCGAGGAACGGCATGTCCTCCTGCGGCAGGATGCGACTGATCACTCCCTTGTTGCCGTGACGGCCCGCCATCTTGTCGCCCGGCTGCAGCTTGCGCTTCACCGCCACGAACACCTTGACCATCTTGAGCACGCCCGGCGGCAGCTCGTCGCCACGCTCCAGCTTCTCGCGCCGATCGTGGAACTTGTCGGTGATCAGCTTGGCCGCGCCGTCATACTGGACCTTGACCGCTTCCAGGTTCGCCTGAGTCGCATCGTCGGCGACGGCGAACTTCCACCACTCGTGACGGTCGACGCTGTCGAGCAGGTCCATGTCGATGGTCGCGCCCTTCTTCAGCCCCTTGGGCACGGCCGTCGCGACCTGACCCAGCAGCATCTCGCGCAGACGCGACCAGGTCGCACGGTTCAGGATCGAACGCTCGTCGTCCGAATCCTTCTTCAGCCGCTCGATCTCCTCGCGCTCGATCGCCATCGCGCGCTCGTCCTTGTCGATGCCGTGGCGATTGAAGACGCGCACGTCGACGATCGTCCCCGACACACCCGGCGGCAGGCGGAGCGACGTGTCGCGCACGTCCGACGCCTTTTCGCCGAAGATCGCACGGAGAAGCTTTTCCTCGGGCGTCATCGGCGACTCGCCCTTGGGCGTGATCTTGCCGACCAGGATATCGCCCGGCTCGACCTCGGCACCGATATACACGATCCCCGCCTCGTCGAGGTTGCGCAGCGCCTCCTCGCCGACGTTGGGGATATCGCGGGTGATGTCTTCCGGCCCGAGCTTGGTGTCGCGGGCCATCACCTCGAACTCGTCGATATGGATCGACGTGAACACGTCGTCCTTCACGATCCGCTCGCTGATCAGGATCGAGTCCTCGTAGTTGTACCCGTTCCACGGCATGAACGCGACGAGCGCGTTGCGCCCCAGCGCCAGCTCGCCGAACTCGGTCGAAGGACCATCGGCCAGCACGTCGCCCGCCTGGATCACGTCGCCTACCTTCACCAGCGGACGCTGGTTGATGCAGGTCGACTGGTTCGACCGCTGGAACTTCATCAGCGTGTAGATGTCGACGCCCGACTTGCCGGCATCGACCTCACCGGTCGCCCGGATGACGATCCGCGCCGCATCGACCTGATCGACGATGCCCGCGCGGCGCGCCGAGATGGCGGCCCCGGAGTCCCGCGCGACCGTCTCTTCCATGCCGGTGCCCACGAACGGCGCCTCGGCACGGACCAGCGGCACCGCTTGGCGCTGCATGTTCGAGCCCATCAGCGCGCGGTTGGCGTCGTCATTCTCCAGGAACGGGATCAGCGACGCCGCGACCGACACGAGCTGCTTCGGCGACACGTCCATCAGCGTGACGTTATCGGGCAGCGCCATCAGGAACTCGCCCGCCTGACGCGACGACACCAGCTCCTCGGAGAATGCGCCTTCCTCGTCGAGCTCGGCGGACGCCTGCGCGATCGTGTGCTTGGCCTCTTCCATCGCCGACAGATACACCACGTCGTTCGTGACCTTGTGGTTCACGATCTTGCGGTACGGCGTCTCGATGAAGCCGTACTTGTTGACGCGGCTGAAGCTTGCGAGGCTGTTGATGAGGCCGATGTTCGGACCTTCGGGAGTCTCGATCGGGCAAATCCGCCCATAATGGGTCGGGTGAACGTCGCGAACCTCGAAGCCCGCGCGTTCGCGGGTGAGACCGCCGGGG
>DASVUT010000273.1:0-2611 GCA_036386955.1 Sphingomonas sp.
GCCGCATGGCTCAGACGACCAGTCGAAGGCTGTCGCGCGGTGATGTCAGCAGGATCGTGCAATCAGCCAGCGGCTTCAACGTCGGTGCCATTGCCTGTTCCTGATCTGGGTTAGCTCGATGATTTGCAGCGATAATCTCGCAAGGCCCAACGACTTCGCGCCCAAGCGGTTCAATATTTATCGGGACGGCTGACACGTGGGGCTCGGCGAGCCTCATGATCGGCGGCACGAGCGCATTGGCTACCCCGTGGCGCGGCCCTGGATGCCCCGTGAGGGCACGAAGAATGACACGAAATGAGGGGCTTAGATTGGCAAACCGCCTGCCCCGCCGCAGAAATCTCCCTCCTGACCCCGATCGGTTTGGCTAACCTTTCGGTCAATCCGCCACCCCACAAAAGCAAAGCGCCCGACCCGGCGGCAACCGGATCGAGCGCAAGCAAGGCTTACCTGGCAGGTCAGCGCGGGCGTTATACCAGCGACGGGCGACCGCGCATAGTCGGCACGCTTCGCCTGCGGTTCGGGGGTGCGGCATGACCGACCTTCGCAAGATCGCGGCGGCGATGGGTGGCGAGGTCAACGGCAACGTCGCGTCTTTCCCGACGCCCGGCCATGGCAAGCGCGATCGCGGAAGCTGGGCAAGCCTGGTGCCGGGCGCACCTGACGGCGTGCTTATCAATTCGGCGAACGGCGGCGACCCGCTGGCGATCAAGGATGAGCTGCGTGCCAAGGGCGTGCTTCCCGCTTTCGAGCCGGTCGGACGATCGCGCGACGCGGCGGCCTGGGAGTATCAGGATGCGGACGGCGTGACGCTGTACCGCAAGGTCCGCATGTCCCTTCCCGACGGCGGCAAAAGCTACCGTTTCGAGCATCCCGACGGGCGCGGCGGCTGGGCACCCAAGCGCGGCGACGTTGCGCCAGTCCCCTACCGGCTTCCCGACCTAGCCCGCGCCGATCGGCATGCCGTCATCTACATGGCGGAAGGGGAGAAGAAAGCGGACAAGCTGGCCAGCTGGGGGCTTGTCGCCACGTCGAGCAAGGATTGGCGCGGCTTCGACTTTTCGGGATACGTGAAGGACCGCACCGTCATCATCCTGCCTGATAACGACACGGCGGGCGTGGAGATCGCGGAAGCGGCGCGCAAGGCGGTCGAGCGAGCCGGCGGCAAGCCGGTGCTGGTCGAGCTTCCCGGCCTGCCACCCAAGGGCGATATCATGGACTGGAGCGGCGACGCGGCCGAGCTGGCGCGGCTGGTCGAGGCGGCGATGAACCCGCCGGCCGAGACGTTCGAGCTTGCCGATCTGTCGCTTTGGGCAAACACCGCGCCGACGCCCAAGGCGTTCGTCATGCCGGGGTTCATCCCCCGCGATGACGTGGTGATTGTCACCGGCGACGGCGGCACGAACAAGTCAACGCTGGCGCTCCAGATCAGCGCGTGCGCGGCGGCGGGGCGTCCGTTCCTGGGCATGGACCTGGCACCTGGACCGGCGCTCTACATCACGGCGGAAGACGACCAGCGGGAGAACCACTGGCGTCTAGCCAAGATCGCGTCGGCGATCGGCACCACGCTTCACGCCCTTGCCGGACGGCTCCACGTCGTGTCCCTTCGCGGGCGGCTGAATAACGAGCTGGCGACATTCGACCACGACGGCAAGCTGCGCACCGCGCCAGCCTACGCCCTGTTGCGCGCGACGATCGAACAAACGGGCGCGAAGCTGGTGACGCTCGACAACGTGGCGCACCTGTTCCCCGGCAACGAGAATGACCGTGGGCAGGTCACGGCGTTCATCAACCTGCTCTATCAGCTTTGCGGGGATCTAGGCGTCACGATCCTGCTGATCGCGCACCGCAACAAGAACGGCGACAGCTATTCAGGGTCGACCGCCTGGTTGAACGCCGTCCGATCGCAGGTGCTTTTGGAGCGTATGGAGGGCGACCCCGACGCGCGGCAAATGACGCTGGGCAAGGCCAACTATGCACGGGCGGGCGAGGCTCTTTCGTTCCGCTGGCATGACTTTGCGCTGGTGAGGGACAGTGACCTTCCCGCCGACAAGCTGGCAGAGGTCAATGCCGTCATCGCCGATAATGCCGCCTGTGACGCTTTCCTCGCGTGTCTCCGCGAGCGTGACAAACAGGGAGAGGGTCGCGGCGTCGGACCTGCTACCGGCCCGAATTACGCACCCGTCCAGTTCGAGACGATGCCGCACGCAAAGGGGTTGAAACGCATCGCGCTTAAGCGGGCAATGGATGCTCTATTCCAGTGCGGGGTGATTGAGACTTTCGACCACAAGGTGCCTGGGAAGGGGCGGTCGGTAACGCTGATCCGTGAAACCGGACGCCCCCCGAACGCACCCCCCGAACGGGTCCCGAACACGGTCCCCGAACGCCCCCGAACAGTCCTACCGAACACCCCCCCGCACACACCCTATACTACGTATAAGGGCGGGGCCTTTGGCGGCCCCCGCCCCCTTGAAGAACCGAACCTAAGCCGACCCATCTTCGCGGCCGAACCGTCCGACTTCGATGATCCGTTTGAGGGGGCAGACGCATGACCCCCGCGCCCGACCGCATCGCGGACCTTGCCCGGCGTGTCGGACGGCTGCGCCCCGACTGG
>DASVUT010000274.1:0-1738 GCA_036386955.1 Sphingomonas sp.
GCGGTCGTTGTTGGGGGCTTATCTCGACAACCATCCCCTCGATCAATTCGACCCGCGCACCGTTGAACGCCCCTGCCCGATCGAGCAGTTCGTAATCCTCGACGCGCAGTTTGAACGGCTGGGGCTCTCCCGACGGCGCGCGGGGCGACAGGATGTTCATGCCCACGCCCATAGCATTTGCGTGTCGGCGGCTAAAGCGTCAGATGCGGACGCGATGATCGACCCAGAGCTCCGCACCGCCGCCCATGAGTCCAAGGCCTGGCCGTTCGAGGAGGCGCGCAAGCTGCTCGCGCGCTGGCCGGGCGGCAAGTCGGGGGACGCGCCCATCGTGTTCGAGACCGGTTACGGCCCGTCGGGGTTGCCGCATATCGGCACGTTCAACGAAGTGCTGCGCACGACCATGGTGCGGCGCGCCTTTGCGCAGTTGAGCGACGCGCCGACCCGGCTGGTGGCGTTTTCGGACGACATGGACGGTTTGCGCAAGGTGCCCGACAATGTGCCGAACGGCGCGATGCTCGCCGAGCATCTGGGCAAGCCGCTCAGCCGTATCCCCGATCCGTTCGGGACGCATGACAGCTTTGCCGCGCACAACAATGCGCGGTTGCGCGATTTCCTCGACGCTTATGGCTTCGAGTATGAGTTCGTGTCGGCGGCACAGGAATATGAAGGCGGACGGTTCGACGACGCGTTGCGCGGCGTGTTGCGTGCGTTCGACGCGATCCAGGGCGTGATGCTGCCGACGCTGCGCGCGGAGCGGCGGGCGACCTATTCGCCGGTGCTGCCGATCTCGCCCATCAGCGGCGTCGTGTTGCAGGTGCCGGTCGAGGTGGTCGATGCCGATGCGGGCACGATCGCGTTCGTCGACGAGAGCGGCGAACGCGTGGTGCAATCCGCGCTCGGCGGACAGGCCAAGCTGCAATGGAAGGTCGACTGGGCGATGCGCTGGGTGGCGCTGGGCGTCGATTACGAGATGGCGGGCAAGGACCTGATCGATTCGGTGACGCAGTCGGGCCGGATCGCGCGCGTGCTCGGCGGGCGGCCGCCCGAGGGCTTCATCTACGAGATGTTCCTCGACGAAGCGGGCGAGAAGATCAGCAAGTCCAAGGGTAACGGCCTGTCGATGGACGAATGGCTGACCTATGGCCCGCCCGAGAGCCTCGCCTTCTTCGCCTATCGCGAACCCAGAAAGGCCAAGTCGCTGCACATGGGGGTGATCCCCAAGGCGGTGGACGAATATTGGCAGTTCCGCGCCGCCTATCCGAACCAGGTGCCCAAGGAAAAGCTGGGCAATCCGGTGCACCATATCCATGGCGGGCCACCACCCGGAGGCAGCCTGCCGGTCACCTTCGCGCTGCTGCTCAACCTGGTCGGCGTCATGGGCGAGGCGACGCGCGAACAGGTGTGGGGGTATCTGGCCAACTATGTCCCCGATGCGGACGCGGTGCGCTATCCCGAGCTCGACCGGCTGATCGACCATGCGCTGCGCTATGCGCGCGATTTCGTGACCCCGACGCTGCACCGGCGCGCGCCGACGCCGGTCGAGGCGGCGGCGCTGGAGCGGTTGGACGCGGCGCTGGCGGCGATGCCCGAAGGCGCGGATGCCGAGGCGATCCAGAATGCGGTGTACGAGATCGGCAAGACCGAAGGGTTCGCGAGCTTACGCGACTGGTTCCGGGCGCTGTACGAAACGCTGCTGGGGTCGAGCCAGGGGCCGCGGATGGGCAGCTTCATCGCGCTT
>DASVUT010000275.1:0-6280 GCA_036386955.1 Sphingomonas sp.
TATTCCGCCTTCGCGCTTTAGTTCGCGCCACACTTCTTTCCCGAGGGAGGTCGAACGACGCAGTTGCTCAACACAGCGGCGGTGTTCGCGGGCGGGTTCGTGATGCGGCCGGTGGGCGGGTGAATTATGGGCGTCTATGCCGACCGGCATGGGCACAAGGCCAGGCTGACGCTGTAGGTGACGCTGATGTGCGCAGGGTCTGCAATGATCGCGCTGCCGCCGGTGCGCGACTTGATCAGGGTCGCGGCCCCGGTGCTGCTGGTTATCGCGCGGCTGATCCAGGCGCTGTCGGTCGGCGGCGGATATGGGGCCAGCGCCACATATTCGTCCGAGATGGCGAGCGGCGGCGGCGCGGGTTCTTCTCGTCCTTATGATATGTCACGCTGATCGCGGGACATTGCTGGCGCTGGCACTGCCGATCCTGCTGCAACGCGGCGCGCCAATCGGGCCAGCGGAGCGGGTTCTGGCTGCTTGTCACCCGGCATCCGCGCGAGGCCGCGACCGTCATGCTGCTGACGGCCGGCGGCACGCTCGCCTTCTCTGCCTACTCGATCCACATGCAGAAGCTCCCCGTCAACACGAGCGGGTTCTGTCGTGAAGTCGCGTCGCGGATGAACGCCGCGACATTGCTCGGCTTCATGTTGCTCCGGCCGGAGGCGGACGCGCTCAGCGACCGCGCGGGGCGGCGGCCGCTGATAAACGGGTTCGGCATTGCGGTGGTCGCTGGAACCTGGCCGATCTATGTCGCGCTGGAGCCGGCACGCGGTCCGTGGATAGCCGGTGCACTGGTCATGACGGCACCGGTCGCGGTCACGGGATATACGTCGATCAATGCCGTCGTGAAGGCCGAGCTTTTCCCTGCGCACATCCGAGCGCTGGGCGTGGCGCTTCCGTATGCGATCAGTAACGCGCTGTTTGGGGGAACGGCTGAGTACGTCGCCTTGAGGTTCAAGGAGCAGGGGATCGAACGCGGCTTTTATTTCTATGTTTCGGCAATGATGCGGTGTCGCTGATCGTCTATCGGCAGATGGCCGAACCGTCATCGAATAGTCGCACAGCGGAGGATTAGATTGGTTGTCGCACCTGCATCCATCAATTGATGTATGTCGAAAGGTAACTTGGTGAAGAAATCGTAAAGCGTTGCGGCGCTTCGCTCAAGCATTCGGTTGACGACGGTCAAAGCGGTGCGTTACCAACCGGGTGTCGCGGAAGCCGTTCGCGACGGGGGTGTCGAAAACGATCGAATCGGGGCGCGCGAACATGCTTGATCGGGGTAGTGCGCCCGCGGTCGGCGGGTGCGTCAATGGGGGAACGGCATGGGTAGGCTGCGGCGCCTGAAGCAAGTCACCAATGGCGGGCTGCTGCTCGCTGTTTCCTCCGGGGCGGGCGCTTTGCCGGCCTGGGCGCAGGATACGCCGGGGCAGATCACGCCGCGCGAAGTCGTGACCCCGCCGACGCCGACCTCGGCACCGCCCACGACGACGAACGTCGACGCGCGCGGCGCCATCGCGCAGGCTGCCTGCCCGTTCGAGGATTCGGACATCCGGCTGACACTGTCGGAGGTGCGCTTCGTGCGGCCCGATGGATCGCCGTTGCAGCCCGTGATCGCGGACACATTGGCGCAGGTGCCGGTGCCCACGGGCGAACAGTCGATCCGGGTCGTGTGCGACCTGCGCGATCAGGCCAATGCGGCGCTGAACCGCGACGGCTGGATCGCTTCGGTTCAGATCCCTGCGCAAAGCATCGGGTCGGGCGTGCTCGAGCTGCGGGTCGTGACCGCGCGGATCACCGAAGTCCGCGTGCGCGGCAATCCCGGGCCATACCGCGACGTGCTGGAAAGCCGCATCTCTCAGCTGCGCGGCTTCGATCCGCTCAACAAACGCGATGCCGAACGCGCGCTGCTGCTGTCGGGCGACGTTCCGGGGCTCGACGTCCAGCTGTCGTTGCGACCGGCGGGGACGCAGCCGGGCGACGTGATCGGCGAGCTCGCCATCACCTATCGCCCGTTCACGATCTTCGCCAACGTCCAGAACTACAACGCCCGCGCGCTGGGGCGCGAGACGGGCTATGTCCGCGCCGAATATTACGGGCTGACCGGGCTGCAGGACCTCACCTATATCGGCGCGTCGTCGACCGCCGATTTCGAGGAACAGCGGATCGCGCAGGTTGGCCACATTTTCGGACTGGACAACAACGGCACCTCGCTGGGCGGGCGGTTCACCTATGCCTGGTCGCGTCCCGATCTGGGCGCGCTGGAGCTGAAGACCGATACGCTGATCGCCGGGTTCGATCTCGTCACGCCGCTGGTTCGTACGGTGAACACGAACCTGCGAATCGGTATCGGCTTCGATTATGTGGATCAGGAAACCAGCGTCCGTGCGGGCAATGGGCTGGTGCCGCTGAACCTCGACAAGCTGCGCATAGGATTCATCCGTGTTTCGGGCGACGTGCTCAAGCGGCGCGGTGACGGCAGTGCGCTGTTCCTGCTGCGTGCCGGGCTAGAGGCGCGCAAGGGCTTCGACATCTTCGACGCCACTCCGGTTGGCAGTTTCGTGCCCGGCACGGCGCTGCCGTCGCGGATCGACGGTAACAGCCGCGCCTATGTGGTGCGGGGCGAGCTGGATGCGATGCTGGCGCTCGGCCGTATCTTCTCGGTCGCGGGAACGGCGCGCGGGCAATTGTCGAACGAGCCGCTGCTCAACTATGAGGAATTCTCGCTCGGCAATCTGACCATCGGGCGCGGTTATGATCCGGGCTCGAACAGCGGCGATCGTGCGATCGGGTTGCGCGGCGAAGTGCGGGCGGCACCGCCGATCTCCGACCGGGTCGGCACCGAGATCTTCGGCTTCGTCGACAATGTTTGGTTCACCAATCTGGACCGCAGTTCGACGGAAACGGATCGCCATATACGCTCTTATGGCGGCGGGCTTCGGCTAACCTTGCCCAATGCCATGTTGCTGGAGGCGCAATATGCGCGTCCCCGCGACCGGGCGCTGACCATCGATGCCGCACCGCCGACCGACCGCTTCCTGCTGTCGCTGACGGTCCAGTTCCGCGCTCCGGCGCGCTGAAGTTTCGCGAGGGAACCCCCAAGATGACCCGCACCGCCATTCGTTCCGCCCAGACCCGCCGCAATCTGGTCCTGTCCACCGCCCTGGGGGCGAGCCTGGCCGCGTTCGCCGCCCCGGCGGTCGCGCAGACCACCACGAACGGCGCGCAGGGCAGCTTTGGAACGGTGACGGGCACATCGACCAACACGACGGTGTCGGTCCCGCTTGTCGGCGCGGTCACGGTCGATGCGCCGGTGTTCGTGCTGAACGAGGCCAGCACCGCCGCCGGTACGCCCGGACGGCTCGATGTGCAGCTGAACGCGCGCAACACGGTTGTCGAATGGAACGGCTTCAACGTCGCGGCCGGCAAGACGGCGAATTTCACCGACACGCGCAGCGCCGCGCTGGGCGGCGGCGGCGAACAGGCCGTACTGAACCGGGTCAGCGGCGGCGCGACCACGATCGGGGGCACGCTGACCAGCGACGCCAATGTACAGGTCTGGATCGTGAACGGCGCGGGCATCTTGCTGGGCGGCGGCGCGAACATCAACGTCGGCGGGCTGGTGTTGAGCGCGCTCGACCTCAATCCGGCCAATGTGGAGAGTTTCCGCACCACCGGACTTGGTGCCTATGATGTCAACTTCGCCAACGATGTCAGTTCGGCCAGCGCCATCGGGATGGTCGCGGGCGCGACGCTGCCTGCGTCGATCACGACCAGCAACGGTATCCTCGCGCTGATCGCTCCGGCGATCAACATCAACGCGAACACAAACGCGGGAACCGGGGCCACGGCCTTCGCGATCGCCACCGATGTCAGCCTGGAAACCACCCGCGGCGGGCCGCTGACCCTGACGCTGAACCAGGGCACGCAGCTCGCGAGCAGCGGGATCGCCGGCACGATCATCGGCGACCGCGTCTATGCGCTCATCACTCCAGACGCCGCGCGCGACACCCTGCTGAACGTCACCGCCAGCGTCACCAACGCCACGGTCGATGCGCGCGGTGTCGTCGTTCTGGGGGGGGACAGCCCGGCCGTTAACGTGCCGCTTGCCAGTGGAAGCGATACGCTAAGCGTTTCCGACACCGCGACGACAGGAACGACGGGCGCGTCGTTGGGTAACGTCGCGTTCACCGCGAATGGTGCGGCGGCTGGGACCGTTACGCTTGTGGGCCAGGGCGGCGCTCTGTCGGTGAACGGCGTCGCGGCGGGCGGCGCGATCACGCTGGGCAACGCGAACGCCGCGACGACGCGCGTCACGGGGAATGTCGCGGGCGGCGGAAACCTGTCGATCAGCGGTGGTCTCGTGACCTTGGGCAGCGTTGGCGGGACGGCATCGATATCGGCCGCCGGTCGCATCGACCTCACGTCGTTGGGCGGCCTGTCGCTGCTGGGGGCGAATACGATCGCGGCGACGGGTGAGCTGGCCGTTACGGGTGGGCTGGCGACCGGCGGCGACGCGACGCTGGCGGGCGGCGCGGGTGTGTCGATCGGCGGCACCATCAGCAATCTGGTGGGTGAGAGCGGCAGTGTCACGATCAATGGAAATGTCGGTCCCACCGCCGGCGTCACGATCGCCGATGCCAACCTGACCGGTGCGCTGACGATCGACGCGGGTGCCGGCGGGGCAAGCTTCGGCGCGCTCAGTGGCGATGGTGCCAAGTCGATCATTTCGGCTGGTGCGATCGAGTCGACCGTGGCGGCGGGCAATGTCGCGATCGGCGGTCTGGGTGCCGTGACGCTGACGCCCGGCACGACCGGTGCCGTGTCGGTGGCGGGCAGCATCGGCGATGCGACGACTCCGGTCGCGTCCCTGACGATCGGACAGGGCGGGGCCGTAGCTTTGGGCCCGATCTTTGTGAGCGGCGCGACGGAGATCGGCGGCACCGGTACAGTCGACACGCTCAACGTCAATGGTGCGACCAGCACGGGCAGCTTCACGTCAACGTCGCTCGCCACCACGCAGGTTGGCGCGATCACCGCGACGACCGGCGGGATCGCCATCGAGACGCAGAACGCCGGGGGGACGATCACCGCAGGGGCGCTGACCACGACGGCCGCGGCCGGTGCCGATATCGATCTCATCGCGCAGGGACCGATCACCGGCACGACGCTGAGCGCGACGCGTGCGGTTTCGGTCGAAGCGCAGAATGGCGGCGCGGTGTCGATCACCGGCGGGTCGAGCGGGAATGCCGGCGCGTTCACCGTCACCGCCGCTGGCGATGCGGCCGTGAGCGGAACCGTGATATCGGCGGGCGCGTACACCGTCACCGGTGACAATGTCGCGCTCGGTACGGGGGGGCTCTCCGTCGTCCAGCAGGCGGTGGGGGTCGCGCGGGTTACCGCGAATGGCGGCACGATCACCGGGAATGGCGCACTGACGCTCCGTTCCACCTCGACCAACGCTGCTGCGCCCGCCATCGTTGTCGGCGGCGCGCAGACGGACGCGATCGCGTTTGCGGGCACCACCATCGACGCAGCCGGTTCGGCTTCGGGCGAAGTCCGCTTCGATACGCTCAACGACACGTCCGGTTTCACGGTCGGGAACGTCGCGGCCCGGATTCTAAGCCAGGAGATCGGCGGCGTCGGAACTGCTGGCATCGACCGTGCGGGTCCGGTGACGTTCGGCAACCTGACGCTGACGGGCGCGAACACGATCAACTCGGACCAGACCCTGGTCGTGGCAAGCACCTCGACCACTGGCGCACTGACGCTGGGCGGCGGCACGAGCGTTACGATCGGCACCTTGTCCGGCGCTGGGGACAAGGTCGTCACCTCGGGCGGTGATATCATTTCCACGGTAGCCGCCGGTGGACAGGCCATCGCAGGCGCTGGCGCGGTTACCCTGACCCCAGCAGCGGCGGGCGCGCTGACGATGCCGGGCTCGATCGGGACTGCGGGCGCACGCGTTGCGTCGCTGACCGTCGCACAGGGCGGAGCGGTCCAACTCGGGCCGGTGTTCGTGACGGGTGCTGCGTCGTTCGGGTCGACGGCAACTCCGATCGTGTCGCTCGGTCTGAACGGTCCTCTCGTGGTGGACTCGCTGTCCGCCGTGACCAGCGGCGCGCTGGCGCTCGGCGCCGTGGAAACGGCGGGCCTCATCAATTTGAGCGCGCCGACGCTGACGGCCGGGTCGCTCGCGACGACCGGCGCGGGCGGTACGATCACGCTTACCGCCGACGCTATCAACGTCGCGGGCGCAGCGTCCACCGCCGGTGCGTCCGATATCGTC
>DASVUT010000276.1:0-2046 GCA_036386955.1 Sphingomonas sp.
ACCGCATGCTTGGACGCACTGTAGGCGGCGTGAAGCGGCAGCGACACGATGCTCTCGACCGAGGAGATCGCGATGATCGCCCCGCCGCCGGTTCGGCGCAGCGCCGGGATCGCGGCCAGGCAGCCATGGACCTGGCCCAGATAGTTCACCTCCATCACCCGGCGGAACTCTTCGGGCGTCGTCTCCCAGAACTTGGCATAGACCGACACTGCGGCATTGTTGACCCAAGTGTTTACGCGCCCGAACCGCTTTTCCGCCAGCCGGGCGACAGCGGCGAGGTCGTCGGGGATCGTCACGTCGCAGACCTGATACTCGGCCTGACCTCCCTTCGCGGCGATCTCGCCGACCAGCTTGGTCAGTCCCGGTTCGTCACGCGCGGCCAGCACCAGCTTGGCACCGCGCGCCGCGAACCGCAGCGCGCAGGTACGGCCTATGCCGCTGGATGCACCGATGATGACGACAACCTGGTCGCGCAGGGGCTTCAATTTCACGGCCATCTTTTGCTCCCACGCACTGCGCCGGACTGCACAGGTACGGCAAATATCAGCTGACCCCAATTCTTCGATCACATCGTTGTTCCACAATTGTCGTAGAGTTTTTATCTGCACAACATGGATCAGCGCTGTCGGTCGAGCATCCAATTCCTGCCCGGAACAATGACAAGCCGCGTGACGTTCGAACAATTGACTAGAGTATCGGCGGATTGGTGATTTTGATGCAAGTTAAAGATCAGGTCGTGATGTCTGACCAAAGACTGGAATTGTGGGGCGGCTATGAATGTACCGTCAACCGCGTCGGCGACCAGTGGCACGACCAGACTCCGCGTACGGGGCATGAGGAGCGCGTCGGCGACCTTCAACTCTTCGCCGATCTGGGCATGCGCGCGTTGCGCTATCCGGCCTTGTGGGAGCGGATCAGCCCGCATGACCCTGGTGAGCGCGATTTCCGCTGGACCGACGAACGGCTGCCCGAGATTCGCCGCCTGGGCATGGAGCCGATCGTCACGCTGTGCCACCACGGTGCGGGCCCCGCCTATACGAGCCTGCTGGATGACGGCTTTGCCCCCGGCCTCGCCGCCCATGCCGGAGCGGTGGCCGAGCGTTACCCGTGGCTGCGTGATTGGACCCCTGTTAACGAGCCGCTGACCACCGCGCGCTTTTCGGCGCTCTATGGGTTCTGGCATCCGCACACCAAGGACGAGCGGCTGTTCTGGCAGGCGCTGTTGAACGAGATCGACGCCACGCGGCTGTCGATGCGCGCGATCCGCCGCGTCAACCCCGCGGCCCGGCTGATCCAGACCGACGATCTGGGCTATTGCCACGCGACACCGCCGCTCCAGGCTCAGGCCGATTTCCAGAACGAGCGGCGTTGGATGGGCTGGGATCTTCTGTGCGGCATGGTGATCCCCGGCCATGCGCTGTGGGACCGGCTGGTGCAGTTCGGCTTCCAGGAGCGGCTGCGCGTCATCGCCGATGATCCGTGCCCGCCCGACGTGATCGGCGTGAACCACTATCTGTCGAGCGAGCGGCTGATCGACGACCGGATCGAGCGGCACGAGAACCGGTCGCTTGCCGACCGCAACCTCACCGTGTCGGACGGCGTCGTCCATGTCGATGTCGATGCGGTGCGCAACTGCCGCCACGCGGTGCTGGGCCTGCCCACGCTGCTGGAACAGGCGTGGGAGCGTTATGGCCTGCCCGTGGCGGTGACCGAGTGCCACAACGGATCGACGCGGTGCGATCAGGTGCGCTGGTTCGTGGAAGTTTGGAACGATGTCGAGGCGCTGCGCCGGCGCGGCGTCGACGTACGGGCGGTGACCGCCTGGGCATTGCTCGGCTCGCACGACTGGAATCGCATGCTCACGCGGTTCGACGGCAATTACGAAGCGGGCGTGTTCGACGTGCGCGGCGGCGCGCCCCGTCCGACGCTGATGGCGAGCGTCCTGCGCGATCTCGCCGCCGGCCAGCAGCCAGCCGTGCCGGTCCTGCATGCGCCTGGCAAATGGCGGCGCGAAGGGCGATGCCCTCAGGAGACGCTGGCCGCGCC
>DASVUT010000277.1:0-1655 GCA_036386955.1 Sphingomonas sp.
GCGAGATCGTCGCGCTGCTGGGGCCGTCCGGCTCGGGCAAGTCGACGCTGCTTCAGGCCGTCGGGCTGCTGGAGGGTGGCTTCGAGGGTTCGATCCGCATCCTGGATGAAGAGGCGGCGAACCTCGATTCGGCCGGTCGCACGCGGGTGCGCCGCGATCGGCTCGGCTTCGTCTATCAATTCCACCATTTGCTGCCCGATTTCGACGCGACGGAGAATGTCGTTCTGCCGCTGCTGATCCACGGCGCGACGCGCGACGAGGCCCGCCGCCGCGCCGCCGAGCTGTTGACGACGCTGGGCATTGGTCACCGCCTGACGCATCGCCCTTCGCAATTGTCGGGCGGCGAGCAACAGCGGGTGGCGGTCGCCCGCGCGCTGGCTAACCGGCCCGCACTGGTGCTCGCCGACGAACCCACGGGCAATCTGGACGAACACACCGCCGATGTCGTGCTGGCCGAGTTCCTGCGCCTCGTGCGCGGCGAAGGATCGGCCGCGCTTGTCGCGACGCACAACGAACGGTTGGCGGCCAAGATGGACCGGGTCGTTCGGCTGCATGAAGGGCAGCTTGAGTGACTTCGTGGCGCGAAACGCCGCGGCTGGTCGGACGCCACACGACCCTGCGGCCGTTTCGCGACGATGATGTCGAGGCCCTGGTCACCGCGGCCGCCGACGGGGACCTGACCGCCTTGTTCTTCACGCCCGTCTCGGCTCTCCGCGACCCACAAAGCTATATCGAGACGCTGCGGCGCGCGCGTGAGGCGGGGCGCGAGCTTCAGTTAGTCGTCGAGCTACCCGATGGCCGGATCGTCGGTCTCACCCGCCTGCTGCGGATGAACGAGGCACAGCGGCGCGTCGAGATCGGCGGCACCTGGTATGCGCGGTCGGTGCAGCGGACCGGGCTGAATACCGAAGCCAAGCTGATGCTGCTGACCCATGCGTTCGACGTGCTGGGCTGCAATGTCGTCGAGTTGCGGACCGATTGGTTCAACCGGCCGTCGCGCGCCGCGATCGAGCGGCTTGGTGCCAAGCAGGACGGGGTGTTGCGCGCGCATGCGGTGCTCGACGGCCGCGTGCGCGACATCGTCTGTTATTCGATCACCGCCGCCGAGTGGCCGGGTGTGCGGATGAACCTGCTGCACATGCTCAGCCGCTATGGGGATGCTGTATGACCGATCTGGCCGACCTCACCGTCCGTGCCGCCGATGGCGCGATCGTTCCGCTTGCCGCTTATGCGGGCAAGGCACTGCTCGTCGTCAACACCGCCTCCAAATGCGGGTTCACGCCGCAATATGAGGGACTGGAGGCGCTGCATCGACGCTACGCCGATCGCGGGCTCGCCGTGCTCGGCTTCCCGTGCAACCAGTTCGGCGCGCAGGAGCCGGGCGATGCCGACGAGATCGCGCGCTTCTGTTCGCTGACCTATGACGTGACCTTCCCGGTCTTCGCGAAGGTCGACGTGAACGGTCCTGCCGCCGATCCGCTGTTCGAGCGGCTGAAGGCGGCAGCGCCGGGGCTGATGGGGTCGCGGTCGATCAAGTGGAACTTCACCAAGTTCCTGGTCGCGCGCGACGGCGCATCGGTCCGCCGCTACGCCCCGCAGGTGAAGCCGGAGGATCTGGCGCGCGACATCGAGGCCTTGCTGTAGCGCGACTTATC
>DASVUT010000278.1:0-2883 GCA_036386955.1 Sphingomonas sp.
GAGTTCGCCCAACGCTTCACCTCGGGCCGGGTTGCCCTTAATCGCTCGATCGGCATCGTTCCACCCGCGTGACGACATTCCTGGCGATGATGCGTTACACCTTGCGACAATTTTCCGGGGACCCGCGCTTGCTAAGAATCGTTCGCGCCAGCACAATAGGACAGGATAGGCGACCATATTGCCTATTCACATCTGCGATATCGGGCTTTCCCCGGACTTCGAGCGAGCGGACGTAACTTGAGCCGATCCATATCTCCTTCATGCAGCAGTTCGGCTTCCTCTGCTGCTATCGCCCTTGTTCTCCTCCTCAGCGCATGCGGTGGCGGCGAAGGTGCGGCGGGCAAGGAAAAGGGCGGCCGTGGCGGTCCTGGCGGGACACCCACCGTCGGCTATGTCGTGGTTCAGCCGACCGAGGCCGCGCTGACCGTCGAGCTCGCCGGGCGCACCGCCGCGTTCGAGAGCTCGGATGTGCGCCCCCAGGTGACGGGGCTGATCCGGCGCCGTCTGTTCACCGAAGGGCAGCTCGTCCGCGCCGGCCAACCGCTCTACGAGATCGACCCAAGGCTGTACCGCGCCGCGACCAACGAAGCGCGCGCCAATGTGCAGTCGGCACGCGCGAACCAGGAGGCGACGCGGATCCAAGCCGATCGCTTCCGCCCGCTCGCCGAGATCGAGGCGGTGTCGCAGCAGGAATACACCAACGCCCTCGCCGCCGCGCGTGTCGCGACCGCATCGGTCGCGCAGACCCAGGCGCAATTGGAAACGGCGCGGGTCAACCTGGCTTTCACCACCGTGCCCGCGCCGATCACCGGGCGCATCGGTCGATCGCTGTTCACCGTCGGCGCGCTCGTGTCGGCCACGCAGGCCGATCCGCTGGCGCAGATCCAGCGGCTCGATCCGATGTTCGTCGATATCCAGCAATCCTCGGCGGACCTGCTGTCGCTGCGCCAGTCGCTGAGCCGCGAAGGGCTGATCCCCACGCGCGCGGTCGTGCGCCTGACGCTGGAGGATGGAAGTCCTTATCCGCAGACCGGCAGCGTCGAGTTCTCCGAAGCACTGGTGAATACCGAGACGGGCACGGTAACGTTGCGCGCACGCTTCCCCAACCCCGCCGGACTATTGCTGCCAGGCATGTTCGTGCGCGCCAATTTCGCGCAGGCGATCAATACCCGCGCGTTTCTCGTGCCTCAGCAGGGCGTCAGCCGCGATCCCAAGGGCAATGCCACGGTCATGGTGGTCGGGCGCGACAACAAGGTGTCCAGCCGCACCATCCGCGCCGATCGCGCGCAGGGCGCGTTCTGGGTCGTGACGCAAGGACTGCAGGCGGGCGACCGCATCGTCGTCCAAGGGCTCGGCGCGCAGTTGCGTCCCGGCACCACGGTCAAGGCCGTGCCCGCGAACAGCCCGCAACGCATCGCCCCGCCGCCGTCCGGGTCCGCCCAGGGCGGCGCTTCGAAGGCCAGGTAAGCAGTGATCAGCCGTATCTTCATCGACCGGCCCATCTTTGCGTGGGTGCTGGCGATCATCGTCATGCTGGGCGGGCTGGGCGCGATCTTCGCGCTGCCGATCGCGCAATATCCCGATGTCGCGCCGCCACAGGTGTCGGTGCGTGCCAACTTTCCGGGTGCCTCGGCGCAGACACTGCAGAATTCGGTGACGCAGGTCATCGAACAACAGCTGACCGGGATCGACGGGCTGCTGTATTTCAGCTCGTCGTCGTCGAGCCGGGGCCAGGTGACGATCACCGCCACCTTCAACAAGGGCACCGATCCCGACATCGCGCAGGTCCAGGTCCAGAATCAGGTTCAGCAGGCGACCGCGCGGCTGCCGCAACAGGTGCAGCAGCAGGGCCTGACCGTCCGCAAGTCGAACCCTGACAATTTGCTGATCGCCGGCGTGTATGACGAAACCGACCGGCTGACGAACCAGGACGTTTCGGACTATCTGGTGTCGAACCTCCAGGACCCGCTCGGCCGCGTACCGGGCGTCGGCGACAGCAACGTGTTCGGATCGCAATATGCCATGCGCATCTGGCTCGATCCGACGCGACTGGCCGCGTACCAACTGATCCCCGCCGATGTTACGGCGGCGATCCAGAGCCAGAATACCGAGGTCGCGGCCGGCGAAGTCGGCGGGCTGCCCTCGCCGACCACCCAGATGCTGAATGCGACCGTGACCGCGCAGTCGCGGCTGCAAACGCCCGAGCAATTTCGAGAGATCATCCTCAAGACGCTGACCTCCGGGGCCACGGTGCGGCTGTCCGATGTGGCGCGGATCGAGCTGGGCGCCGAAAGCTATGCCGCTGTCAGCCGGATCAACCGCCACCCTGGTGCCGGCATCGCGATCCTACTCGCGCCCGGTGCCGACGCGCTGGAGACCGCGCGGCTCGTCAAGGCGGAGGTCGCGCGCATCGCCAAGGGCTTCCCGCCGGGTCTGAAGGTCGCTTACGCCAACGACACGACAGCGTTCATCGAACTGTCGATTGAGGAAGTCGTCAAGACGTTGATCGAGGCGGTGATCCTGGTGGTGATCGTCATGTTCGTGTTCCTGCAAAGCTGGCGCGCGACGCTGATCCCGACGATCGCGGTGCCGGTCGTGCTGCTGGGCACGTTCGGCGTTTTCTATCTGGCAGGGTTTTCGATCAACACGCTGACCCTGTTCGGGTTGGTGCTCGCGATCGGGTTGCTCGTCGATGACGCGATCGTGGTCGTCGAGAATGTCGAGCGGCTGATGGAGGAGGACCCGGAGCTTTCCCCGCGCGAGGCGACGATCCGGTCGATGGACGAGATCACGGTCGCGCTGATCGCGATCGCGCTGGTCTTGTCGGCGGTGTTCCTGCCGATGGCGTTCTTCGGCGGATCGACGGGCGTCATCTATCGCCAG
>DASVUT010000279.1:0-2302 GCA_036386955.1 Sphingomonas sp.
CGACCGCCCGTCCGCCTCGATCGTCACGACCACCACATCGGCGGCGGTCTTCACCCCTCGCGCGATGCGGAATGGCGCGATCAGCGCGAAACGCTCGTGCCGGACGCTCAGCCGGCGCACAGCCGGTCCACGATCCCCTCGACCCCGAACCGGAACGGGTCGGTGCACGGCAGATCCATCGCCGCCGCGGTCGCATCGCACAGCGCGCGCGCTTCCGCCTCCTCCAGCCGCGACGTATTCAGGCACACGCCGACGCCCTTCACCTCGGGCGCGGTCAGCGCCGCGACCTGCAGGTTGAACGCCAATGTTTCGGCCAGCCCGGGCATCGCACGGCCGGGCAATCCGCGCATATGCTCGCGCGTCGGGTCATGGCACAGGACCAGCGCGCACGGCTGCGCCCCGTGGAGCAGCCCCGCCGACACGCCCGCGAAGGACGGGTGGAACAGCGATCCCTGGCCCTCGATCAGGTCCCAGCCGTCATCGTCGCGCGCAGGGGCGAGCATCTCGATCGCGCCCGAGATGAAATCGGCGATCACCGCGTCCACCGGCACCCCCGACCCGGCGATCAGGATGCCCGTCTGCCCTGTGGCGCGGAAATCGGCCGCGACCTCGCGCGCCTGGAGCCCGCGTGTCAGCGCGAGCGTCGCGTACATCTTGCCGACCGAACAATCAGTGCCGACCGTCAGCAGCCGCTTGCCAGATCGCGCGTAGCCCGTGCCGACGACCAGATCGATGGGCGGATCGCGCACGTCGAACAACTCAACGCCCGCCGCTTGCGCCGCCGCCACCAGACGCGGTTGGTCACGCAGCCGCTGGTGCAGACCCGCCGCGACGTTCATCCCCGCCTCGATCGCCGCCAGCGCATCGTCGACCAGATCGCGCCCAAGCGTGCCCCCAGCGTTGGCGATCCCCAGCACCAGCGTCCGGGCGCCCCGCGCTGCCGCTTGCGCAATCGTCAGTCGCTCCAGCCCCAGGGTCAGCGGACAATCGTCATGCCGGAACTCGCCCAAGCACGCGTCGGGCCGGAACACCGCCAGCCCACGCGACGTCTTGATGCCGACAGGATCGGCGCTGTGGCCAAGGTACAATAGGAAAGGCGGTGGGATCATCCGGCGATCGTATCGCCCCCACCTGCCCCGCGCCAGCCTACCCCGAGAACGCCGGGAACGAGAACAGCTCTGTCTTGACCGAGGCCGGCGCAGTCGGATCGAACCAATTGCTGTCCTGGATGTGGCTCGCGGTCACGTACATGCGCCCGTCCGAGCCCTCGGCGAAAGTGTCGGGCCAGCGCAGCCTTTTGTCGGTCAGCACCGTCTTGACTCCCGCTCCGTCCAGTCGCGTGATCGAATAATCGGACGGCGATGTCAGGTACAATTCGCCCGATCGGCTGATCCACAGCCCGTCGGCGACATGCGTCGATGCCACCGTCCTCACCGCGGCCCCGCGCGTGGTCTCGTCCACCTCGGGCTTCAACAGCGCGGTATCGATCGAATACAGCGTCTTGCCGGTCAGGGCCTGAAAATACAGCGTGCCGCCATCGCGCGAGATCGCGATGCCGTCGGCGGCAAAGGCCGGCTGGCGCCCGTCGGGGCGCGTGAGCGGCTTGCCACCGATCGCTACCCGGACCGCCTTGTCGACTTGGGTCGAAGAGTGGCCGTCCAGCGCGCGAAAGCCTTCGCCCGTGTCCAGGTCGACGACGATGATCGCGCCGCGCGTGCCGCTGTCGGTGATGTATGCGGTCCGCCCGTCGGGCGAAAAGCGGATATCATTCAAATACGTGCCCTGCAGCGCGACATCGGGCGCAACCGCGATGACCTTGGTCACCTGGTCCGTCGCCAGATCGATGCGGACCAGCTTGGGTGCGCCTTCGATGATCTTCTCGTTGCCGGGGGCGCCTGGATCGAGCACCCACAAATGGCCATGGCCGTCGGGCACGATCGACTGCACGCACACGAAATACTCGCCCACCGGCATGGTGTTGGCGTGGGCGTTGCGCCAACTGTTCCAGCGCGTGTCGGGATAGGGCTTGATCGAACCGCCCGGCGTGACTTCGGCGACCGAAATCGGCGCATCGTCGGTCCAACGCGGGAAACAGACGAACCGGCGCCCGTCATGCGTCACCGCGACTCCGGTCACCTGGTGATCGAACGACGCTTCTTGCCGAAGCGGTCCATTCCCCACGACCTTCGCCGTCCCGATCGCGACCGCCAACGTCCCCGCAAAGGCCACCGCCCCAGCCACCACCTGATCATTCTTCATGGACGTGCTCCAGCCAATTCGAGCGCTCAACGGCTCGGAATGC
>DASVUT010000280.1:0-10569 GCA_036386955.1 Sphingomonas sp.
TCGGCAGATCGCGGCATTGGCGGCCCTGCTTCCCCGGCTGATCATCGAGGCAGGAGCACTTGCGCGGGCACTCGGACGGGATGCGCCGACGTCGGTTGACGAGGCTCGCAACGTCGCCGCGATCGGCGAACGCGTCGCTGCCGCTCCCGATGCTGACGCGGCCGCCTTCGCGTCGGAGGTTTGGAATTCGGGCGTAGAGCGCGCTGCGGAGGTCGTCGATGCCGTAGCCGCTCACGAGAGAGCCATCTCGACCACGACGGGCAGCGTCATCGATGCCGCGTGGGACACCGACCTGGGAGCGGCGCGGGCAACGCTCGCCTCGCACGGCACGAGCTTCATGCGCTTCTTCAGCGGCGAGTGGCGACGCGCCAACCGCCTCGTCCGCTCGGTCCTGACATCCCCGGACTCACCACTCGGAAACCGCTTGGTGCTCCTCGACGCGCTCGCGAGTGGACAGGCCGCGAAGCGGAAGATCGAGCAGGAGGGCGACTTTGCCAGGTCCGCGTTCGGCAGCGAATGGCGTGGCGACCGCTCGTCATCGGGGCCGCTGCTGAGTGTAGTCGAATGGATGAGATCGCTTCGCGGGCTGGGCTCCGAGCCACGGATCATCGCGGCACGCCGTCCGGATCAGAGCCAAGTCGAAACACGGGCGTCGCGGACATCGCTCCTGATCGAGCAGATGGCTCCGGCCCTGTCGGCTGTGTGGGATGCGCTCGGCGCCACCCAGCCCCTTGCGTTCGGCGACGCCCTGGCAGCGGACCGCGCAGACCACGGTGCCCTTATGACGGAGATGGCGCGCATGCACGCCGCCGACGAAGAGACGTCCGAGGTGTTGGCGAGCGTCCCCCCGGCGCTCGGCGAACGCCGCCGCTTTTTGCGGGACTTGGCCGAGCTTCAGGAGAGGCGGGCCTGGATCGACGGCCAGCGGGACCTGGGCGGCTCTGCGTTCGCGGCATCGTGGCTAGGACCTGAGTCGGACTGGACAGCGCTGCAGGCCGCCGCCGAGTGGATCCGCGCGAACGGTGACATACGACTGCTCAGCAGCCGATTGGAGGACCGTGCGGCGCCGGCGAGGGATGCGGCCGACATCTCGGACCGGACGACGGCGATCCTGAACGACCTTTCGGCGGTGGGAAGCCAACTGCGTCTCGATCTCGTCGCTTCCCTCGGGCAGAAGACCTTCGGTGAGATGCCGATAGCGGACCTGATGTCGCATCTCGATCGCTGGCGGACTTCCGGCGAACGCCTGTATCAGTGGACCGCATACCGCGACCGCGCCGAACGCGCCTCAGCACTGGGATGCGGCGACATCGTTAAACGACTGTCGGACGGACGTCTGACAACCGACGGTGCCGTAGCCGCCTTCGAGATGGCCTATTACGAGGCCGTCTATGCCGACCAGATCGCAGCTGACGCGGATCTCGGCACCTTCGACGGCACGTTGCACGGGCGTCTCGCCCGCGAGTTCGCCGACATGGATCGCCAGCGCATTGCGACTGCCAGCTTCGAAGTCGTAAAGGCCCACCACGATGCGGTCCCGCCGCGGGATGGCGGGGCGGTGGGTCCCTTGGGCACCCTTCGCGCCGAGATCGCACGCAAACGCGGCCACATGCCGATCCGTCGGCTGATGGAGAAGGCCGCCCCGGCCGTACAGGCGCTGAAACCGGTTTTCATGATGAGCCCGCTGTCGGTCGCCCAGTTCCTGACACCGGGGCTGTTCGACTTTGACCTGCTCGTGATGGACGAGGCCAGCCAGATCCAGCCCGTGGATGCGCTCGGCGCCGTGGCTCGCGCTAGGCAGGTCGTCGTTGTCGGGGACCCCAAGCAGCTGCCGCCTACGGCGTTCTTCTCGAAGATGACCGGCGGCGGATCGGACGACGAGGATGACGACTCGGGCACCCGCGTCGCCGACATCGAGAGCATTCTCGGACTGTTCACCGCGCGCGGTCTGCCAATGCGGATGCTGCGCTGGCACTACCGAAGCAAGCATGAATCCCTGATCGCTGTCAGCAACAGGCAGTTCTACGAGAACAAGCTCTTCATCGTTCCCAGCCCGTACACGGCGGAAGCTGGAATGGGCCTGCGATTCCACCGCATCGAGCAGGGCGTATTCGACTCAGGCGGCACGCGGATCAACGTCGTGGAGGCCAAGATATTGGCCCAGGCGATCGTCGCCCACGCCCGCGAGAACCCGGAGTTGTCGCTTGGTGTCGCAGCCTTCTCTGCAGCGCAGCGACGAGCGATCCTCGACCAGTTGGAGGTACTGCGGCGCGGGCTGCCGCCCGAGGTCGAAAACTTTTTCCAGATGCATCCGTCTGAACCGTTCTTCGTCAAGAACCTAGAAAACGTGCAGGGCGACGAACGAGACGTCATCTTCATCTCCGTTGGCTACGGCCCTACCGTGCCGGGCGGACGGGTGCCGATGCGGTTCGGTCCGCTCGGCAGCGAAGGCGGAGAGCGGCGGCTTAACGTGCTCATCAGCCGGGCCAAACAGCGTTGCGAGGTCTTCACCTCCATGTCGGACGAAGACATCGATCCCGACTTCGCGGGCACTCGAAAGGGCGTCCTGGCCTTCAAGCTGTTCCTGCACTTCGCCCGGACCGGCAAGATGACAATGGCGGAGAGCACCGGCCGCGATCACGACAGCGTATTTGAGGAACAGGTCGCCAAGGCGCTTCAGACGCGCGGATACCAAGTGCACCGGCAGGTCGGCCTCGCGGGCTTCTTCATCGATCTAGCCGTATCGGACGCCGATCGGCCAGGCCGCTATCTGCTCGGCATCGAGTGCGATGGCGCGTCCTACCATGGCGCGCGTTCCGCCCGCGATCGGGACCGGCTCCGTCAATCCGTCCTCGAGAGCCACGGCTGGACGATCCACCGGATATGGAGCACCGACTGGTTCCAGCGACCGAACGAGCAGATCGACCTCGTCGTCGCGCGCATCGAGGCGGCGAAGGCCGAGCACGACGCGCAGGCGGCCGGCGTCAAGGCCGCCCGTGCGGTACCGATCGACATCGTCACCATCGAGCGCGAGGGGTTCAGCGAAGTAGGTCTGAGCGCGTCGGATGCCGTACCGGGATCCACATTGTACGAGGAGATCGAGCTTTCGAAACCTCGTCACCTAGTCTGCGAGCTCCACGATGCACCGCGCGGCGCCTTGTCCGCACTTGCCGAAGAGGTGGTCCGGATCGAAGGGCCAGTGCACGTCTGCGAAGTCGTGAATCGGATACGTGACGCTTGGGGGCTCAAGCGCGCCGGCGGGCGTATACAGGAAGCCGTGGAATTCGCGGTCTCGGTCTCCGTCCGTGAAGGACGCGTCCAGGAAGATGGCGACTTCCTGACGATCCCCGGCAAGACGCCAAACGTGCGCGACCGCAGTGCGGTTCGTTCGACGTCGCTTCGAAAACCGGATGCACTGCCGCCCGCGGAACTCGAGATCGCGATCCTGGAGGTCGTGCGCTCCAACTACGGCGCGACCGACGATCAGGTCGTGACGTCGGCGGCGCGCGCGGTCGGGTTCAAGTCGACCAGCGGACAGCTGCGTGAGCTGCTCGCCGAGGTAATCGCGGCGGCTATAGCTGGAGACAAGCTCGCGCGGCGAAATGGAATGCTCGTAATCGGCACGTCCGCGCCCTTCGACAAGGCGCCTGAGCGCCACGCGAGTCCTCTGGCACAGCTGATCGCCGAGGGGGAAAGCGAGCAAGTCGAGTTTAAAGAGACGCTACGGTGGGACGTCGTGCTGAACGGGGTCAACAAGAAGCTAGAAGACGTTATCGTAAAGACACTCGCGGGCTTCGCGAACCGCTCAGGGGGCACTCTGCTCATCGGCGTGGCTGACGACGGAGCTGTTCCGGGTCTCGAGCGCGATTTCAAGAGTTTGGGTGGGAACCGAGACAAGTATGAGCTGCATCTGACAAACCTTGTTGGCAAGCATTTCGGTCCCGCGTTTCGAGCCGCGCGGATACGGGTCGCGTTCCCGCAACACGACGCCGTGGAGGTGTGCCGGATCGATGTAGAAGCATCGCGGGCGCCTGTTTTCGTGTCGATCGCTGATCGCGGGGGCACGGTTGCTGAACGCTTTTTCGTCCGCTCGGGAAACTCGACTCAGGAGATGACGCTCAGTGAGACGGCTAGCTACATTGAAGGGCATTTCCGCAAGAGAAGCTAAACTGACCGCCTCGTCTGTCTCGAAACAGAAGGCGGCTCTGCTAGCGGTTCGCGGTCGCGACTGACCCGAAGGCGGCCGTTCGGGAGCGTTTCTCTGCACCCCGAAATCGAATGTTTGTTCAGCAGAAGCCTACGGCGGGGATGCGCCCATCTCAGCCATCACCTGCGCAGGACGAGAACGGCCGAAGTTGGCCGTCAGCGGGCAGTTCGATTCCTAGAACTTTACGCACGGATGCAGACCTTAAGAGAGCGCCGGCGGACAACATCCTCGAACCATGCCCCTCAGGGACCCTGTGCCGCTATCCGGTTGGACAGTTCCTGAGCAAGATCGTCGACAAAGGCCTTCACCATCGCCGAGAAGGGCTGGTCCGGCGCGTGCCTCCGGCGCAGCCCGGCGACGCGACGGAGCGCCCGATCAAGGTTTTCCTGTTTGAGCCCGCCATCCGCACAATCTGCCGCCAGCTCGTCCATTATCTCCTCGGCGTCGAACCGCAGCACCGACAGGATCTTGGTTCTGGATTTGACAAGGTTAGAGCGATTGAGGGCAAACACGCCGATGCTGGACAATGCCCGCTCGCCCTCCAAAGGGCCCAGGGGGGCCGCGAGCACGACGCTGACATGCTTGGCGCGCGACCAGTGGAAGAAAGGTGCGGGGTCCTCGCGGGTTGGATCGATGAGCATGGGCTGCTCGGCTTCGAGATCATCGGCGTCGCAAAAGGCGCGCGTGCCGCCGATTGGGAATTGATTCGCCTTGCCATGGCTCTTCCGAGCCCGCTTGGCTGAGAGCTTGAGGACGTCGTACTCTGTCATCTCCTCGGTGACGAGGTGCTGCCGCCGGCCCTGATTGCAGGGGACGCACGAGGGCAGCAGATTGGTCCAGTGATGGGCGAGCCACCAGTAACCCTTGTGCGTCGGTTCCCCGGTGACCCCGCCCTTCGGGCGGAAGTGCTCGACCTCAAGGCCGTCTCCGAGGTCGTCCTCGCAATAAGCGCACTTGTTGTGGAACATGCTTCGCAGGGCGTGCGTGACGTCGATTTCCTTGTACTTCTGGAAGTCGTAACCCTTGGCTTTGGGCTCTAGCGGGTCGAAAGTTTCATAGAACCTCCGGGCGGCCGCCATCTCCGCCTCCACCGCGTCGCAGGGGCCGGCAAGCGAAGGCGGCTCGTTCGTAGTAGAACGCTCGACGTAGCGCACTCGCTCAGTCCACCGCTCTAAGCGCTTCGACCACGGCCGCGACAGCCTCCGATCGAAGCTTCGGCCGGTCGGCTGCCGTGCGCGCCTCCCGCTGCTCAAGATAGGTCCAAAGCGCCTCGTGAATGATTTGCTCGCTTGGGCTGTCTCCGACCACCAGCTGGGTGATCAGACGGCTGGTCGCCTCCGACGGGGTTACCAAAAGCGTCTCGCCCGTGCGGCGCACGACGTCGCCGGCAAGCCTCGCCAGCTCGATCTCGACCGATGGATCGGCTGTGCTCAAGAGGCCAAAATAGTCCGAGGTCAGCAGCTGCTCCGCAGTCATTCCCTTGACGCTCGGAAGACCTTGAAGCGGCGCGATCTGCCCGGATTGGCTTCGTTGCAGGACCTGAACCTCGCCGTCGTCCATTCCCCTGAGGCAAAGAGGATCGTGCGTTGTGGCGATAAACTGCACCCGCGGCAGCACCCGCCTCAGCGAGGTCATCACCTGCATCTTCCAGCGCGGATGAAGATGGGTCTCCAGCTCGTCGATCAGCACCACGGCCTGGGCCTGCTCGAGATGGCTCCAATGCTCGATCAGCTCCCGCAGGATATCGACGGTCATCACGAAGACCGATCGATAGCCCTCGCTCAAAGACTCGATCGGCGAGATGCGCCCATTGGCTCGAACGGCCACGCTATCCGGCTGGATGATGAGCTCGTCATCCTCATCGAGCGCGAGCACGATGCGAAGAGCTGCCGCGATCGTGTCGAAGCGGCTGCCGGTCTGCTCGCGCAGCCAGTCGCCGGGGTAAGGGATGGTCGCCAGCGGGTCGAAGAGGGTTCGGACTCGTGCGGCGGCGCCAGGAGTGCGACGCCGCTGCCTTCGATCGAAGTAGCGCCGCGGCCCATAGCCGAGCACTACGGTCGAAGGCGTCCTGAATCCGTCGACCGACCGGCGATCAGGATCATAGGAGAAGCGCGCCAAATGGTCCGAGTGATGGAAGCGCAGGCTGATGTCGATCTTGTCCTGGTCAAGCTGGTCGAACCGCTCGGTGCCGGCGCTTCGCACGAAGTCGGGCAGAAGCTGGTGAAACTTACCGGCTTCCGAGCTGCCGATGAGGGCGAGGGCGATCGCCTGGAGCACGCTCGACTTGGCGGTGCTGTTCTCGCCCAGGATCATCATGCAGGGCACGCCGGACTTGCTGTCGCGGCTCGAGCTCATCTCGAACGTTAGCTCACCGATCGCCTTGAACTTGCGGATCTTGATGGACGAAAGCTCTCGATCCTCCGCCGCGTAGCGCGGGCGGGGCTCTGCCAAGACATCATGGGCCTCTTCGGGAACAAGGTCGAACCGCATAGGATCATCCCGGAGCAGCTCGTCTCGGGCGACTACCTGATCAACCGCTCCCGCCAGCGCTTCAAGTTCTTGCGGTTCGGCAAAATCGACCGCCCTGATGAAGGCGCGAGTGAATGTGGATCCGCGGCCGTTGAGGGGTGGACCGGAGCGCCGCCAGGCGGCCGAGACACGCTTGAGGAAGCCATGGAGCGCCCCGGAATGCGGGGCGTCTTCGCGTAGCAATTCAAAGAGGCCTTCGTAGGGTTGAGTGTCCGATGGCTGCAGCAGTCGGTGGATGAGACGTTGAATACGGAGCGAGCGCTCGGCGACGAGGTCCCTGCGATCTAGGTCGAAGACGACCTTCGTTGCATGCCCCATGAACGTTCTAGCGACACACTCGCCGCTCCGGACGAAGACAAGATGCTGGTGGGGATCGTCCCGAGTCGGGTCGATGAGCAGGCGATTCTCGGACTGATCGACATCCTCGTAGCTTGCGAGGTACCGGGACCGGAGCCCCTCAATGGGAAATGAGTTGCCCTTATATTTGGCGCAGGCATCGCACGCGTAGAACAGATTGCGCCACTCAAACGCGAGCCACAGATAATATTCGCTGCCGTTGGGCCCGATGCTGGGGCTAAGGTATCTCAGCTCGCTTCTTCGCTCCTCGTCTGCATAGCGCAGCGGCCGAAAGTGGAGCACTATGCCTCGTTGGGGTTCCTGCTCACAAAAGGCGCGATTCCCACGGAACACCGTGCGCAGCGGCCCAAGCAGCTCTTCTGAATAGAAGATATCCTCGTTAAGGTTGTCCCTGCGCTGGCGCCGGTCACCGGTATCTCGGCGGAGGTAGGAGAGCAGCTGCTGGCGCTCCTCCAGCACCCGTGGCGATGTCAGGAAGTAGGGGGGCTCTACCGGCCGTGTCACGCGTCTCACGCCAAAATCCTTTCGCGGCTCGCCACCGATGTCACGCGAAGTCGCGTGGCGGCAGGTTAGCCGCCGCTCAAAGATTCGAAAATATGCGGCGAGCATCTCTGAATAGCCGCGCCAATGGCATGTGAGACCGCGAGGCCGCTCGCGCATCCCGCGACGTTGAACTCACATATGATCGAAGTGCCCCTGAACCGAGCCGTCGCAACGGCCTGATGAGCGTCTGCTTACCGGATAATGTCAGGCACCATGAGTGTCGGACATTGGCGCGAAGCAGTCATCCAGACGCGGCCCGCTGAGGGGCCGTCATGGGCGCCAGCTGCCTTGCGACGTAGCTGAACAAAGGTCCGCTTCGGCCGATCGGCGCCCGAAAGCAGTCAGGCCGGCTTCCCCCACTACTCACTCGGCTCCGAGCCGAGCGGTTCAAGGAAGCCAGGGTGGAACGCCAGCAGCGCCGCGACGAGCGAGGCAGCCGCGAGCAGGGCCAACCCCCAGGCGACCGGCAGCGGCGTTCCGTTCGAGGCGGTGCCGACCACCTGGGTCGCGGCGGCCGCAAGCGCGGTTCCCATGAAGCCCGACAGCCCGGAGGCCGTACCCGACAGCTCGGGAACCGCGTTCATCGCGCCCGCCTGCGACGCGGGCATCGTGACGCCAGTCGCGAGCGCGAACAGCGCTGCAGGTGCGACGAGCGCCCACACGGTCCACGTCCCTGCAAGCGCGAGGGCGAGCCCAGCGCCGGCAGCGGCGAATCCCGCAGCGCTGCCGAGCAACGCGCGCCGCGACAGACCGATCGTGTCCGGCATGCGGGACGCACCGAGGCTGCCGGCGGCGAACCCGACCGAGACCGCCACGAAGGTGAGGCCCACCTGCGTGGCGGTGAGCCCGAGGCTACCGGACAGGGCGTAGGGCGCTGCCGTATTGAAGGCGGTGAACGCCGCCATCGCGAATGCGCCCTGAAGCGCGAAGCCGTTGAAGCAGCGGGAGCCCAGGAGCCGGCGATAGTCGGCGAGCAGACCTGCTCGGCGAGCGCCATCGCTCTCACGTTGACGTCGTGTCTCGGGCAGGCGTCGCCAGACCATGACAAGCGTGACCGCCGCCGCGACGGCGATGGCAAGGAAGTTGACGCGCCAGCCGGCCAGGTCGTTCAGCACGCCGCCCAGCGGCGTGGCCAACAGCGGCGCGATCATCATGGCGGCGAGCAGGCCTGCGAGCACGCGGCCGGCCTGCTCGCGCCCGTACACGTCCACGACGATCGCGCGAGTGACCACCATGCCGGCGGCACCGCCCGCCGCCTGCACGATCCTGCCCGCGATCAGCGTCCAGATGGACGGGGCTGTGGCGCAGATCAGGCTCCCCGCCACGAGCAGCCCCATGCCGCCCAGCAGCACCGGCCGCCGGCCGAACCGGTCCGATAGGCTGCCGTAAGCGAGCGTCGCGGCCGCGATGCCCAGCATGGACAAGGACAGAGCGAGCTGCGCGGTGCCCGCCGCCACGCCGAAGCCGGCACGGATGCCGGGGAGCGACGGCAAGAAGATCTGGAAGGAGGCCGGACCGATCGCGGTGAGGAGCACCAGGAGCCATCGCGGTGCCGTCACACCGGGCTTGAGGTCCGCCTCCGGCCGGTCGCCCGCATGCGAACTCCCCTGCGTGGGCACTGCGTGCAGGTGTTGGACGAGTTCGTGAAAAGCCATTTCGCGCGTCCCGCCTCGGCGGGCCGAACGGCTCGCCTCGGCCGGCCGCTAGCCTAATCGGCTAACCAACGCCAACGAGCGGGCGTCGACGCGAAGAACGAGGTCGCGCCTCTCCTATTCCGGTGTCGGTGCGGATGCTTGTTCGCCTGACCACACATCCCCGGCTTCATCGCGAGAAAGCGGCCGGGCTTGATCCCGCGCGTGAGAAGCGCTCTCGCCAGCGCGAGCCGTGGCGCGTCTCGCGCTTCGTTCGTCAGCTGAAAAGTGCCCCAGTGCACGCCGAGCGCCTGCTCCGCCCCACACTCGAGCATGATCCTGACCGCCTCGTCGGGATTGACATGCTGATCGCGCATGAACCAACGGGGCTCGTAGGCGCCGATCGGGACGATCGCGACGTCCGGCGCGCCGTAGCGGGTGCGCACCTCTCGAAAAATCGCGCCGTCGCCGTACCCTGTGTCGCCGACGTTGTAGAGGAGGTGGTCGGGCGTCCGGACCACGAAGCCGCACCAAAGTGCCATGCGGCGATCGCCGGCCCTGCGTGCCGACCAGTGATGGGCCGGTACGGCGGTGACCGTCACGCGAGCGGCAAGCTCGTGCGTGTCGCCCCAGTCCAGCGCGACCGGCTCGGCGCCCGACACCACAGACCGGATGATCACGTCGTTGCCGAGCGCGGTCACGACCTTCGGCTGGTGCGCCGCATGGATGCGGCGCAAAGTGCCTACGTCCATGTGGTCGTAGTGGTTGTGCGTGACGAGCACCGCATCGATTGGGGGCAGGTCTTCGAACGCGATACCCGGCTGCGCTACCCGCTTCGGCCCTGTCCACGCGACGGGGCTCGCCCGCTCCGTCCAGACCGGGTCGACGAGAATATTGAAGCCTGCCGCTTGTAGCAGCACGCTGGCGTGACCGATCATCGTGAGCGAGAGTCCATCGACGCGGAGCTCGGGCTTGGCTGACCGCACCTCCACCATCCGCGGCCACCTGACCCGGCCCCCGCCCAGCTGCCAGCGGAGCAGTTCGGCCAAACTCCGGTCGGTGCTCCGCCGGCCCGGGTTGAAGAAGCGCAGGCCGTCGAAGTGGTCCGACGGTGGCCCGGCATGGTATCTGCTGCGCGGCATGGAACGAGGATCATCGCTCGACGGGCCCGGCGCAAGCTATAGCTGCGCTCCGGTGAAGCAGCCATTCCGCATTCTACCAAGCTCAGCTTCTCTGCCGTTCGCACTCGATCATAGGCCTATGGCGGCTTGCTCCACCATGACCGTGTTACGGCCTCGATCC
>DASVUT010000281.1:0-4390 GCA_036386955.1 Sphingomonas sp.
ACTTGGGTCACAATATCAGCGTGTCCGCTCCAAAGAAGCACCCATGACGTTGCACTTGGCGGACGGGAGCACGAACGTCGGTCCATTGCGACCTATGCTATCGGGCCCACACGTCACTCGAGCACCTTTGGCCGCGTCTGCCAGTGTGGTGCAGGTGCGGGATCGAGGCATGCGCTGGCACAAAGCGGTCCTGTAGGACAGACGTTCGTGCACCGAGGGATTGTCTTTCGGAGCCGTTGCCAGGGTCATGCATGGGGCCAAGCACGCGGGCCGCGCTGCTCAGCGCGACGTGGCTTGTGTCGACGCACTGACGACCCATTCGACAGCTTGCGCCTATAGCTTATCAATTCGATCAAAGATCGCTACAACCGCTGAATCTTAAGCCGCTAGTATAGGTTCTTATCCCAACTATAGATCATAGTATATTCGTCAGTGCATTTCTTGAACTTGTTATAGTTCGTGATACTAGAAAGCTTGTAAAGTGTTATCACACGAAAATACCCGTCCTGCAAATCGGCGACCAAGCAGTTCGGCGTTTTGCTTTTGCTCAGGAAAAAGTAGCGATAGGAACCGTGCATGATCGACTTTGTCTTGTAAATCGCTCCGATCGAATCTGCTTTGAAGATAGCGCGAAGCACGTCGCACACCTGCTGTACACTCTGCTTGTCGTGAGACACCATGAGGTGAAGAAGGCCTGATCCGCTGTGCTGTCCGTCGGTGGACTGTCTACCGACTTGAATCCTGACCGGTGCCGTCAGGGCTTTGCCATGGCCGAACGATCTAACGTCCTTCCCGACACGGTTTTCCTGAAGATTTGGGCACAACACCCAGTCCTTGGCCCCCTCGGGGCTCAAGACGAAAAAATCTTTGATGGGTGTCTGGGTCTGACCCGGACGGTCTTTCCAGGGTGGTTCGAAATACTGTCGGGATCCGGCCGGATAGTCGGCATCAAGCGAAAGCTTGTACTCTTTCCCATTTGCGTTGGCGATCAACGTGAGGAGATACCTCGCGGGATCATAGGTGATCGTGTAGTTACAGAACGGGCCGGCTCTCTTATCCTCCACCAGCTGCAAAGCCGGTGTAGCCGGGAAGCCGCCGACCGGCATGGGCGGGGGCACGGGTCCGGGGCTGGACGAGATCCAGTCCAGTCGTCCAAAACAAGATGGAGTGAGGCAGCGCGGCTGGAGAACCGGCCGTGAGGTGCCGCCGTCATAATATTCGTTGCGGTCGCAGGCTGTGCAGCGGTAATGGTGCGGCATGGTCGTCGACTCCGCGTGAGGTCGACCACAAGGTCTGCGGTATTCGTATTTTCGTCAAGTGCCGACGCATTGCGTCGGGCACCCGTCGCTCCATTCGCGAAGCGGAAGCACAGGAATTCTTCCACAAAATCAAATCACTGCTTCAGCTCGGACGCCCGACAGCTGGGGCTATACTTCAAGACTGCACATAAGGTCTTCGCCTGAACGGCGAATCAAAGGCACGTTCGTCGGCGCTGATTATGCCTCTTGGTGACTCGTCCTTCCAAGCTTCTCTTACTCTTGGTATAAACAGGTGCTTGCACTTCACCGACGCTCAACCCGAAACGGCCGTTCCGCAGGTTCCGCATTCCACCGCCATCTCGACCGCCTCACCTCAGCTATGCAGGAAGTGCATCACGTCGCCGTCGTGGACGACATAGGACTTGCCCTCGGCGCGCAGCTTGCCCGCGTCGCGTGCGCGGGATTCGCCGCCCAGCGTGACGTAATCGTCATAGGCGATGGTTTCGGCGCGGATGAAGCCCTTCTCGAAATCGGTGTGGATTTCGCCGGCCGCCTCGGGTGCGGTCGCGCCCTGGTGCACCGTCCAGGCGCGGGCTTCCTTGGGGCCGACGGTGAAGAAGGTCAGCAGGTGGAGCAAAGTGTATCCGGCGCGGATGACGCGGGCGAGGCCGGTCTCGCTCAACCCCAGTTCGGCCAGGAACTCCGCGCGGTCCTCGGGCGGCATGGTCGCGATCTCGGCCTCGATCGCGGCCGACACCACCACCGCCTCGGCCCCTTCCGCCTTGGCCTTGGCGAACACCCGCGCCGAATGCGCGTTGCCGGCGGCCGCATTGGCTTCCTCGACGTTGCAGACATACAGGACCGGCTTGGCGGTCAGGAGCTGCGCCTGCGCGAACACGCGCGCTTCCTCGGCATCGCGGGGGGTCGTCAGCCGCGCCGGACGGCCCTCGCGGAGCAGGTCGAGCGCCTGGCCCAGCACTGCGGCACCGATCTTGGCTTCCTTGTCGCCCTGCTGACCTTTCTTGACGAGGTTCGGCACGCGCTTATCCAGGCTTTCGAGGTCGGCCAGCATCAGCTCGGTCTCGACCGTGTCGGCATCGGCGATCGGGTCGACCTTGCCCTCGACATGCGTCACGTCGCCGTCCTCGAAACAGCGCAGCACATGGACGATCGCATCGACCTCGCGGATATTGCCGAGGAACTGGTTGCCCAGCCCTTCGCCCTTGCTCGCGCCGCGGACGAGCCCGGCGATGTCGACAAAGGCCAATTGCGTTTCGATGATCTTGGCCGAACCCGCGATCGCCGCCAGCTTGTCCAGCCGCTCATCGGGCACCGCGACGTTGCCGACATTGGGCTCGATCGTGCAGAATGGATAATTCGCGGCCTGCGCCGCGGCGGTCTGCGTCAGGGCGTTGAAGAGAGTGGACTTGCCCACATTGGGCAGGCCCACGATGCCGCACCGAAAACCCATGGTTCGTTCCTGAATATAGTGGTTGGCCCGCGCATAAGCCGCGCGGGACGCGTTGG
The DNA here is from genome assembly GCA_036386955.1 of Sphingomonas sp. Taxonomy (GTDB): domain Bacteria; phylum Pseudomonadota; class Alphaproteobacteria; order Sphingomonadales; family Sphingomonadaceae; genus Sphingomonas. The sequence goes on from DASVUT010000281.1 coordinate 2,787, forward strand.
CGAGGGGGAGAGGGGGCGAGCGGGCGGGGCCGTCAGCGATAGTTGAAGCTGATGCTGATCCGTTCGCCGCCGGGCTTGCTGGGGCCGGCATGGGCGACGACCTCGTGCCGCAACCAGCTTTCCCATAGCAGGAGCGTGCCCGGGCGCGGCTGGACGGTCACGAAGGTCGCGCGATCCTCGGGCGCGTCGGCGATCCGGGGCGGCGCGGCCATCAGCATCGGCAGGCGCGGGTCCTCCAGCTTCAATCCGCCAGCACCCGGCGGCACCGCGACATAGACTGTGCCCGACACGACGCTGTGCGGATGCAGATGGCCGCCGTGATGCCCGCCGGATTTGAGCAGATTGACCCACAGGCTGTCGAGCTTGAGCCGCTTGCCCGACAAATCGAAGGCGCAGGCGACGGCAAAGGCGGCGACGTGGCGGTCGAGGTGGCGCTTGAGCGCGGCAAAGGCCGGGTCGCGCGTCGGCAGATCGGCGAGCGAGGCATAGCTGGTATAACCGCGATAGCCGTGATCGCGCGACCAGCGCCGGCCGGCCCCGTCATCCTGCGCCAACATGCGGACCGAATGGTCGAGTTCGGCCAAAAGGACGGCGTCGCTCAGTTCGTCTTCATAGAGCAGGGTGGGAAAGAGCGTGCGGATGGCCATGGTCGCCGCCATGGCCGCGCGCGCGGGCCGCCGTCAATCGACGATGGCGGCCATCATCGCGCGGATCAGCGCACCCGCCTGCGTCGGGGCCACGAGCAGCCGCGCCGCCGCGGTCGCCCCGCTCAGCCGGTCGTCGCGCACCAACTGCCACAGCGACAGCACGACGGCCTCGTCCTCCTCGACCGTCGCGTGGCACGGACGCTGGAAGGTGATCGTCGCGGTCGATCCGGTGTCGAGCACGCGCATCGCGGCGTCGAACGCGGCCGCTTCGCCGGCGCGGCCCTGCGACGCGAAGCCGTTGGCGATCACGCTGCCGGGATCACCGGCCAGCGTCAGCGCGTGAACCCAGGCGCGCATCGCGTCCAGCAGGAACCGGTCGGCGGCGGGCAGTTCGGCTATGGGACGATCGATCAACGCGTACACCGGCTTCTCCACCGCTAATGCGAATGCCTCTCATTACGCGGGGAGCGGGTCGGCGTCAAGCGTCCTGACGCCCATGCACGACGATCGAGGTTACGCGTCCTTGGCATCGCCGCGCCCGCGCCGCTCGCCGCGGCGGGCCTTGCGAACGCCCTTGGCGTGGGCCTTGGCCCGCTGCTTCTGCACCGCCCGGTTCGGGGGCGGGGGGCCATCGTCGAGCGGCATGCGATCGCCCACCGCCTGGTCGAAGCCCAGGCTTGCGAGACTCTCGGCGATGTGCGTCGGCGGATCGGCGGTCACGTCGATCTGCCCGCCATCGGGATGGTCGACGCGGATGCGGCGGGCGTGGAGGTGCATCTTGCGGCTGATCCCGCCGGTCAGGAACGCCTCCTGCCCACCATATTTGCCGTCGCCGACGATCGGGTGGCCGATCGCCGCCATATGGACACGCAACTGGTGCGTGCGGCCGGTATGCGGCTGCAGCTCGACCCAGGCGGCGCGATTGCCGGCGCGCTCGATCACCCGGTAGCGGGTGCG
>DASVUT010000282.1:0-3197 GCA_036386955.1 Sphingomonas sp.
CAAGGACTTTGCCCGCCGCGACCTCTGCCGCTATTGCGAGTTCTTCGGTGTTACGGCCGAACAAGCATGCTGGCCCCACCTCGGCGTGGCTTGGTCTGAAGTGACATCCGAAGAATGGGTGTCGATCCGGAGCATCATTGGTCACAACGGGCCAGTCGCTACAGAGTTTATGATGTTCCGAGAGGGCCCAGACATTCTGACCATTTGGACGCCGGGCGGGCCTAATGGTTGGGAGCCGCACCCGCTCGATAAGAAGGCGGCAGACCGATTCACTGCTATTCTACCAAGCACCTACCGCATTCATTCCGACGTCGCTCTGCCTGACAGTGTTCCATTTAGCTGGATCATCTCGGGTGATTTAGCAGTCAGGCGCCGCTTGCGCGCATCGATGATTAACAGAATATCATCGCTCAAGAAAATGGTCGGCAATGACGCTTCCACGATAGCGAATAACGCGCCGAAAATCTTCGGAATCCTCCGTCCTTTGATGGACGAATTGGCCCAACCCGACGAGAGCGTGGACGACGACCGTGCGCTGGACCTTGCACGCAGTCTTCTGGTCGATCTTGCGCGGATCGACCCACTGGCGATCACCGAACTATCCAATGCTATTGCGGACGGTGCCGACGGGTACGCCAACGCTCTCGTCGAACGCATCAACGAGCAGATCGAGCAGGCGCTGAACTTCCGGCGTTGGTGGGTGCAGGATCGCGACTTCTCGCTACGGATCGACACCCGCGAGCTGGACTTGGTCTTCACCATTCGTGACCGCACTGGCACCGAGTACACGTTTGCCGAGCGCAGCAGCGGACTCAAGTACTTCCTATCCTACCTTATCCAGTCGCAAGCTCACCGGCCCGGGTCGAGTGAGCGCATCCTGCTCATGGACGAGCCCGACACCTACTTATCAGCCGAGGCGCAGCAGGATCTGATGCGCATCTTGCGCGACCTCGCTGAAGACCAGCCGGACCGGCCGGCGGTGCAGGTGGTCTACGTAACCCACTCGCCGTTCCTGATCGACAAGAACCACGCAGAGCGCATTAGGGTGCTTGAGAAGGGATGGGGCCGAGACGGCACCCTGGTCGTGGATAACGCCGCACAGAACCACTACGAGCCGCTCCGCTCGGCCTTCGGCGCCTTCGTCGGGGAGACGGCGTTTGTGGGCTCGGCGAACCTCTTAGTTGAAGGGATCACAGAGCAGGTCCTCGTTGCTGGCGCCGCTCGGGCAATCCGCAAAGCGGGACGACCGGAGAATGAGTCACTGGACCTTAATGGCATGGTCATCGTGCCTTGCGGGTCGGCAAGCCACGTCCCTTATATGGTCCATCTCGTGCGCGGACGGGATGCCGAAAAGCCGCCGGTCGTCGTGCTGCTGGATTCTGACGTGGCAGGCGATGATGCGGCGAAGCTCCTTAAGCGTAAACCGTTGAGCGGTCTACTTGCGGGGGATTTGATCCTGCAACTGGGGAGGGTGGATCAGGACGCTACAAACATCATGGAGATAGAAGACATGCTACCGCCCGCACTCGCTGCGGCAGCGGCCAACCTGTGTCTTCGGGAACTCTCGATGTACCGCGCCGCCAGCGCCGTGACGCTCACCGCCGCAGAACTCGACGACCGCTCGACCGATATTGGCATGTTTGATCACATCAAAGCAGTGCTCAATGGGAACAACGCGAGAATTGAGAAGCTGCCGTTCGCTCGAGCGGTGGTAAGGCTATGCGAGGATCGCGAAGTCGAATTAGAAGAACATGTAAACTTGTATCTCCACCGGATGGGCAAGCTGTTCGCAGCGCTTAACAAGCTTCGTCGCAAGGCCGAGGCCGAGGCAGGCCGCGATCGCCTCAGTCATCTCGTTGACCGCGAGCAGCAGCTCTTCGTGCGGGATCATCAAAGAACGGCCAGTAAGGAAGAGGTCGCTAACCTGATGGAAAAGATCGAGAGCCTCCTCGATAGCTCTGTCGAGGCGGAAGCGATCCGCCGGTCTACGCAACGGATCCGGCGCGAGCATAAGCTGGAAGATGATCCGTTGGAGGCCATCACCGACTTGCCCACGCTGGCGGTTTCGCTCGCCGCTCTCAAGGACTCGCTAAAGATCGAACGTCAGATTGAGGTCGGCCGTAGCGCGCCCGCGACGGTCCACGAGCCATCAACAAATCCGGATACCGGGTCGTCCGTGCCAGGTACGTAGCTGGCAGGTTGCAGGCACCCGTTATCCAAGCCACGACAAGTTCATCGAGCCGCGGCAGCACGGGGGAACAATCAGCAGGACGGCGCGTGCATGTCCCTCAACCTTGCGAGAAGTCGGTCGAGCCGTCCGGCAGGATCACGAACTCGAAGCAGAGTTCGTCAAGGTCGGCACCCCGCGTGTCATCCTTGATCGCAAGGATTTTCGTGGCGGCGTAAATGCCGTTCAAATTGCGCCACACGATTATCTCCCCAAGCCGGGGCGTCCGATGACGGGAGGAAAAGTCGTAGGTCGCAGCATCTCGCATGTCGGCGATATTTGCCGCTCCTTTGGCAAGGGCGATTGACTCAATCGAAGGTGCGTCCCGCAGTGCATAAATACTGGTGTCACTCGCCTTGGACCACTGTGTCTCGAAAAGGTTTAGGCCTTCGCCGATTGCGAAACGGTGGTCATTGTTCGAGTAATCGAAGGAGACGATGCCCCGCAGTCTCGGGTCGCGATAGGCGTCCACGCCCCCAGTCGGCTCGAGCGGTCGCTTTTCCTGACGGGCGAAGTGCGCGTCCACGTATCGCAGGCACTGCTCTGGGCTCATGACGATGATACCGGGCCCGTCGCGCAATTCTGAGTAGCGCCGCAGGATACCGCGGTCGTCGGTCACGAAGACGTCGCGGGCCGCGAGCTTGTGACCGAGGAGATGGTCGACATCTGCGATCTTGTTCGCCCTTTTGCCGCTGCTCTCCGTCAGCCCCGGGAAGACGATCCGCTGGATCTCGTCCCAGAGGCCCTGCTCCCGAGGTCCGAAAAGCACGTCCGGCTCATCGAGCTTGCTTTCGTCGAGACGGAAAGTCGACGCAATTACGGGAAGCATAGTCATCTGTTCCAACATTGCGTTTCGCCGTTCGTCGTTCCGGTCTCGCGCGAAGTCGACTTCGACTTTGGTCGTCACTGCGATGCGGATCACGCCAGAAAGAGCGTACCGCATGAGATTGCGAAGCTCGTCCAAAGAAGT
>DASVUT010000283.1:0-2723 GCA_036386955.1 Sphingomonas sp.
CGCCTGCCAGCCGCACGCCGCACGCGCGTCCATCGGCACCCACGATCGCCTCCACCGTGACGCCCAGCCGCACATCGACGCCGTGGGCCCGGTGTTCGGCCTCGTAGAAGCGCGACAGGGCAACCCCCGCGACACGCGCCAGCACCCGGGGCGCCGCCTCGAACAACGTCACCTGCTTGCCGAGCTTGGCCAGCACCGCCGCCGCCTCCAGCCCGACATAACCGCCGCCGATCACCGCCACCCGCGTCGTCGTCCCCAGCTCGTCACGGATCGCGTCGACATCCGCGCGGCATCGCACCGAATGCACCCCCGCCAGGTCACTGCCCTCGCAGCTCAGCCGCCGCGCATGGCCACCTGCGGCCCAGATCAGCTCGCCATAGCCGATCGTCGCCCCCGCCGCCGTCCTGACCGTCCGCGCATCGGCATCGACCGCGACGACCCGCGTGCGGGTAAGCATCCGCACCCCGCGCTCCGCCCAGAAGGCGGCGGGTCGGATCAGCAACCGCTCGAACGGCTTTTCTCCCGCCAGATACTCCTTGGACAGCGGCGGTCGCTCGTACGGAAGGTCCGGCTCCTCCCCAAGCACCGCGATCGTGCCTTCAAACTTGCGCTGCCTAAGCGCAACCGCCGCCTGCGCCCCCGCATGCCCCGCACCTACGATGACGATATCGAATCGCTCCATGCGCGCGGTCATGGCGGACGGCAGAGCAGCCGTCCACCAATCCTCCCGGGACGAGTGCTGGGTCGATCAGACACCCGGCATGAACTTGCGCTCCCGGGGGCAGTTTAACCTGACACTCTATCGCGGGGGAATCGAAGATCGCCACCCCCACTCCTCCCCCGTTGACGGGGGAGGTGGCGCGGAGCGACGGAGGGGGCGGGCGGGGGCGGCCACATCGCCGGGCAACCGACCACCGCGGAAGCTTCGGCGGAACGTCCGAAATCATGAAGGAAGTCATCGCGCGCTCGATCTGAGCGCCGCGGCCGCCATGTCGGGGCTGGCGCAAACCGCGCGAAGCCGCCATCACCCGCGCATGCAAGGCAGCACCCCACTCGAATTCCGCGCGCCCGACGGCCGCGCGCTGGTGGCCGAGGTCGTGGGCGACCCCGAAGCGCCCGCCGTGCTGCTGCTGGGGCAAGGCGATGTGCTCGATCCGGTCGCCGCCGCGCTGGTGGAGGCCGGGCGCAACGTCATTCGGGTCAATGACCCCACCGCGCCGCAGGAGGCGCTGCGCACCGTGGCCGAGGGCATGCGCTCGCGCCCCGTCGTGGTCGCGTTCGGGCAGGCGGGCGAAGCGGCGGTGCGGACGCTGGGCGAAGGCGGCGAGCATCTGGCCACCGGGCTCGTGCTGATCGACGCGCCCGCCATGACCGATGACGGGTACGCGGCCCGGATCAAGGTGCCGGTGCTGATCGTCGATGGCGACGCGGCGCTAGCCGAGCCCTTTGCCGACGCCGTGCGGGCCAGCGTCGCCGACCCGGATCAGACCGGCCTGGCCGACCGCGCCGATGCGCTCAGCGCGGTGCTGCTCGACTTTCTCGAACGCTGTGCTCCGCGCGCGGTGCCCGAATACCGCACCGGCTCCGACCCCCGCACGCTGCGCGACGCCTTGGGCTGTTTCGCCACCGGCGTGACCATCGTCACCACGCTCGACGTCGACGGCAACCCCGCCGGGCTGACCGCGAACAGCTTCACCTCGGTGTCGCTCGACCCGCCCCTGCTGCTCGTCTGCCTGGCGAAAAGCGCCAGCCGCCTGCCCGCGTTCGAGGCCGCGCAGGTGTTCGCCGTCAACGTCCTGCATACCGGCCAACAGACCGTCTCCACCCGCTTCGCCAGCAAAACCGCCGATCGCTTCGCGGGGACCGCGTGGGAGGCGTGGGACACCGGTGCCCCGATCATCGAACACAGCCTCGCCAGCTTCGATTGCACCCGCCACGCCTGGCACGACGCCGGCGACCACGTCATCCTGGTCGGCCATGTCCAGCGCGTCCGCTTCGAGCCCCGCCGCGACCCGCTCCTCTACTTCCGCGGCCGCTACCGCCGCTTGCACTTCAGCTAGGCTCGCCCTCCGTTCGCCTTCCACCGTTCGCCCCCCCGTTCGCCCCCCCGTTCGCCCTGAGCGAAGTCGAAGGGCATGGCTGAGCGAAGCCGAAGCCCGTTCCTCCGTCGTCCCCCGTTCGCCCTGAGCGTAGCCGAAGCCTACTCCTCCGCGAGCAACACCGCATCGATCCGCCGCAGCGTGGCGGTGAACGCGGCGAGTTCGTCGGGCGCGAAGGCGGCGAATATTCGCGCCTCCAGCTCCAGCGCCTTGGGCGCGACCGCCGCGTACAGTTCGCGCCCGGTCGCCGACAATTGCAACAGATGCGATCGCCGGTCGCCGGGATTGCCGGCGCGCACCAGCAGCCCGCGCTCGACCAGCGCGATGGCGGCGCGGCTGACCGTCACCTTGTCCATCCGCGTCGCCGTGCCGATCGCCTGCTGGCTGATCCCGTCATGCTCGGCCGCCACCGCGATCACCCGCCATTCGGGGATGCGCAGGTCGAACAGCGCGCGGTACGTCTCGGCCACGCGCTCGCTGACCAGGTTGGACGTGAAGCTCAGGCGAAAGGGGAGGAACGCGTCGAGGCGCAAGGCATGGGCGGTCATGCCGAACGGTATCATTTGACACCGGGCGCGCAATGAAGCAGATAGTATCATCTGTAACCAACTGCGGAAGAGGTAT
>DASVUT010000284.1:0-2381 GCA_036386955.1 Sphingomonas sp.
ACCGCTGGCGTCTTGTCAGCATCAGCGCGCCCAAGGCGCACACAATGAAAGCCTACGATGTTCAACGACACCGCGCCCCCTACCCCACTGACCGCCGACACGACGGGCAGCTCCGCCATCTTCGAGAAGATGCCCTCTTACGACATTTCGCCGGAGGATCGCGAGCTGGCAGACACTATCACCAAGTTCGACCCTCACAGCGTCCCGAGCCCTATTGAGGTCGAAGGCGAGTTCCGGGCACCGGAGCGCATGACCTCCAGGGCCCTGCCCGATGCCATGCGGCATGAGGTCGAGCAGCAGCTCGTCGGCATCCCCGCTGGAGCGGCCCGCGATGAGAGGGAACACGACCTCACCATGGACGCCCTGCGGAAGAACTCGCTGGGCATCCGGGTTCGCTTGGGTCTGGGCGCTGGAGCCAACCAGTACCAGCGCGAAACCTTTGCCCTTCAGCGCGACATCGAGAAGCTCGAAGCCGATGCCGCTGGCATCATGAACTCGCTCAACGAGGTTGTCCGGCTCGACGTCGTCGGCGTGAACCCGGCGACGGGGGAGCAGCTCACGAACACGGTCTACCGGGTCGAAGGTGCCAACCGGCGCGGCCTGGAACTCCGTCACGCGGAGCTGATGCGCAACCTTGCGGCATTAGAAGGGGTCGAGGGCGACCGTCGTTTGAAGCGTGCGCTCTACGAAGCAGTCGAAGGCGAGAAGACCGCTCGGGCCCAGCTGTCCCGTATGTCCAGGGCGAAGGCCATGGCCGCAGACATGCTGGAGCAGGAAGAGGTCACGAAGCTCGCCACTGCCTTCGCTGCGAACCGCCGCCACAACATCGGCTGATGGCCTTCTTCTCCATCAGCGGTCACGCCAGGAATGGCATCCTGCGGGGAAGAAGGTCGGCCGAGCCTGATCCATACGACCCGGGCTCCCCGACCTTCCCGTCGCGAAACCGCCAGACGGAGACGGCCATGCCAAACGGCATGATCCGCGTGGACATAGGGGAGCCGGTCAAACGGCTTCCCTCAGAAGGCCGCTCGTCCACCTCCCTGCTCCTGGAGGTGGCCCCACCGCCGCCGTCCGATCCAGTCGCCGAAATCCTCAATGACCCACCTCGCTCCCGAGCAGCGCACTCCCAGTCCCATCGGGAACCCTGGGGCCTGAACAAGGGCGAGGCCTGACCCACAAGGCACTCTCACATGACCACCCCGACCCACATTGAAACCTGGGACACGATCCCGCGCGACCTCGACGCATACGACCGCTCGCGCTTTCGCGGCGACACGCCTGCGCCTGATCGCGCGGAGGCCGAGCGCACGACCAATCTGGGCAACGGACTGACGCAGGTCACCTACGTCGATAGCCCACCGCGGCCCGAGGGCTGATCGGGCGCGCCTGCCCCTTCGCGGCTGGCCACCACACGCACTCTTCAGGTTCATCCTGAAGGCATCTTCAGGGAACGTAGATGAACACTGACGACCTCCAGGGTGAATCCTGGGAGGAGTTCAAGCGCGAGTTCGGCTTGGACAGCTGGCAGACGCCAGAGCGCTTTGCCGCTCAAGGTGCCTCACTCGCGCCGCTTCGTGCCGAGGCTGAGAGGCTGGGCTTCGGACGCCCGCGCAAGCAGCCGCCAGTTTTCGTAGCGGATGGTATGCGATACTGCTGGGCTTGCAAGTCCGCGCTCCCTCTCGCGTCATTCAATATCGACCGCTGGCGCGCTGACGGCCTCAAGCTGAACTGCCGCAAATGTGATGGCACGGCCCGCGCGCGCCGCAAGCGAGAGCGGTACGCCCGTCTAAATTCTCGCGCCGCCGAGCATGCCTAGGCGCATCATTCCTGCCCCGGTCCCACCTGGGCACAAGTGGTGTTTTCAATGCTCCGCCGCGCTTCCCATGCAGCGCTTCGAGGTGGATCGCTCGAAGGCTGACGGGCGCTCATACGCCTGCCGCCGCTGCCTAGACGCAAAGCGGCGGGCCCGCGCGCGAACAAAGCGCCTGCTGACGGATACCTACCTCCGCCACATCCACTCCTAGCGAAAGCTCTCCTATGCCTCCCTTCCCCTACGCGCATCATGCGCGGCGGTTGGCGGACCCGCGCCAGCGTGACCGCTTTGCCCATCTCGCACTCCGCCGCCGGTACATGGATGCCGAAGACCTCTACAGGTTCGTCAGCCATCCCACGCAGCGAGCCTGGGGTCTGAACCGATGAGCGGCAATCTTGCCGATCTAGCGCCCCGACAAACTCGCCAAAACCGCCCGGCAGACCGCCGTGCTGGTGTCCTGCCGGATCGACGCGACACTCGCGCGTCGGAGCTTCAGACGTTCGCCCGGATGGGCAGCGCCAGCCGTGGCGACGTGGGCGGCGCGGAAGAACTGATGCGGACCCTTGGG
>DASVUT010000285.1:0-6383 GCA_036386955.1 Sphingomonas sp.
ACGGTGGGTCGCTCTATGATCCGACGCTGAACTATCGGCGCGTCCGCAACAAGATCAACGACTTCTCCAGCGATGGCGAGCCCGTGCCGGTGGCCATCACCACCGCGCAAACACCTGCGCAAACCGCCACCGTCACCCGTCCGCTGGACCCGCTGCTCGACACACCGGTTGACAGGAACCGGGCATTGACCACAGGTTCGCAAGCACCCAATCGCCAATGACGGCCATGTTGGGGATTGCCGAGCGGATGGGATCAATGGGGGACCTTAGCGCCGAGCCGTCGATGGAGGAAATCTTGTCCTCCATCAAACGGATCATCGCCGAAGAAGGCGAAGCCCCGGGTCGCAACCGGCGGACGCCGCGCGCCTCGGCGGCATCGCAGGCCCAGCATGCTCAGCTCGCAACGCCGAAGTTCTCCCCGGCGGATGAGGTGCTGGAACTCAGAGATCCGATCCCCGCCACCCATGATGATGAACCCACCGCGCTCGACGTGGCGCGTCGCATCCAGGCGATGGCCGCACCGGCCGTGGCCGAGCCGTTGGCCGAAGCGCCTACCGCCGCGAGCCCTCCCTGGGCCGCCGAGGAACCCATGCCCGCAGACTCCTCCGCCCGCGCCGCCGAGGCGAAGCCCGCCGAAGCACCGATCGTGTCGCCGCGCACGGCCGATGCGAGCCGTGGGTCGCTCGACCAATTGTCACGCCTGCTGGTGAAGCCTGAGCCCGGCGGGGATGGGACGCTCGAGGGGCTGGTGCGCGAGATGCTGCGCCCGATGCTGCGCGATTGGCTCGACAGCAACCTGCCGCCTTTGGTCGAATCAATGGTGGCACGCGAGATCGCCCGGATCACCGCCGCGCGCGATTGACGGCGTTGCGCCCGCTCGGGTGCTCTGCTCTAATCGCGGCATGAAATCCCTTATTCTCGCGGGCCTTGCGCTCGCCGTCGCAGCGCCCGCCGGGGCGCGCCAACTGACCATCGAGGACGTGACGATGCTCCGCCGTGTCGGCGCGCCGACCGCGTCGCGCGACGGCCGATGGCTGGTCTGGGCGCAACGCGAAACGGACTTGGCCGCCGATCGCGGTCGCTACGATCTGTGGCGGCTTGATCTGTCCCGGCGCGGCGCGACGCCTGAAAAGCTGGTCGCCGAGGCGGATGTCAACGAGAACGACCCGCAGATCGTCGGCGACACGGTGTATTTCTCCTCCGATAAGGGGGGTGGCGATGGCGCGGTGTGGGCGGTGCCCGTCGCCGGCGGGACGGCGCGCAAGCTGACCGGGTTCCAGGGCGGCTATGGCGGCTTCAAGGTCGCGCCGACGGGTGACCGGATCGTCGTGTGGGCCGATCGGCTGCCCGGCGCGCCGAGCCTGGCCCCGGCCATGATCAAGAGGGCCGGCGATGCTGGGTCGGGCCGGAGCTATGACCGGCTGTTCGTGCGGCATTGGGACACATGGGCCGATGGCACCCGGTCACAGCTGTTCGTCCTGCCGCTCGGTCCCGACGGTGCGCCGGGCGACGGCGTCGCGGTCGGCGGGCGTCTGGTGGGCGATACGCCGTCCAAGCCGTTCGGCGGCGGCGAGGAGGTGGCGTGGAGCCCCGACGGGCGCACGCTCTTTTTCGCGCTGCGCGAGGCGGGACGGATCGAAGCGACATCGACCAATCTCGACGTCTTCGCGGTCCCCGCCGACGCGTCGCGCCCGCCTGTCAACCTGACCGATGCCAACGACGCGACCGACACGCTGCCGACCGTGTCGCCGGACGGGCGCAGCCTGGCCTGGGTGGCGATGGCGCGGCCGGGCTATGAAGCCGACCGGCAGGTGGTGATGATCCGCGACCTGGCGAGCGGACAAGTGCGCGCGCTGACTCAAGGCTGGGACCGGTCGGTGGCGTCGCTGGCCTGGGCACCCGATGGTCGGTCGCTGTGGGTGACCGCGGACGATGTGCAGGAAACGCCGCTGTTCCGCGTCGATGTGGCGTCGGGCAGGGTCGCCCGCTGGACGGGGGAGGGCCACGTCTCCGCCGTGGCGGTGACGCCCCGGGGCGCTGTGGTGGCGATGAACAGCCTGGTCGCACCCGACGATTTCTATGCCGTCGCGAAAGCCAGCCGGCCGCAGCGGCTGACGCGGGTCAACGCCGACAAGCTGGCCGGCATCGACATGCCGACGGTGTCGCGCTTCTCGTTCACGGGCGCCAATAACGATACCGTCTGGGGCTATGCCGTCCGGCCCGCCGGGTCGACGGGCAAGCTGCCGGTCGCGTTCATGGTTCATGGCGGTCCGCAAGGGTCGAGCAACAATAGCTGGTCGTACCGTTGGAATCCGGCGGTGTTCGCGGGCGCGGGCTATGCGCTGGTTGCGGTCGATTTCCATGGGTCGACGGGTTACGGACAGGCCTTCACCGACGCGATCCGCAACAACTGGGGCGGGTGGCCGCTGGAGGATCTTCAGAAAGGTCTGGCGGCGGCGACGGCGCGGTTCGGCTGGCTCGACGGGGAGCGCACCTGTGCGCTGGGTGCCAGCTATGGCGGATACATGATGAACTGGATCGCGGGACAATGGCCCGACCGCTTCCGCTGCCTGGTCCAGCATGACGGCGTCTTCGACGCGCGCGCGATGGCGTATGAGACCGAAGAGCTATGGTTCGACGAATGGGAACATGGCGGAAAGCCCTATCATGAGGACCCGGCCGCGTTCGAACGCTGGAACCCCGTCAACCACGTGACCAAGTGGAAGACGCCGATGCTGGTCATCACCAGCGAGAAGGATTTCCGCATCCCGTACACGCAAGGGCTGGCGAGCTTCACCGCGCTGCAACGGCGCGGGATCCCGTCACGGCTGCTGGTGTTTCCGAACGAGAACCACTGGGTGCTGAAGCCGCGCAACAGCCGCCAATGGTACCACGAGGTGCTCGGGTGGATGGGGCAATGGACGGGGGGCAAGATGCCGGCGGACATGCATGTGGCGCCGGGTACGACGGAAGTGCGGTAGCGGCTCCGCTTCGGAGGTTATTGTCAGCACGGCGGCTTTCGCGCGTGCGTGGAAGCGCCTATATCGACCGTATGGAGGACGCCATGAACCTCAAGATCGTCGACGAGCCAATTTCCGGTGAGAAGTCATCGAAACCACGTTATCGTATGGCGGTAAGTGATGGGCAGTCGGTTCGTGTACGCGTGGTAAACGCCGACAGTCCGACCTTTGGCGCCGATTTCGTATCGGCATTCAGGGCGAATGTCCGCCGGGTCCGCAAGGAAAACACCCTGGTGGAAGCGGCTGAGTGAGTCAGACGGTTCGCGGCTCGGGAAACCCGCGCCTGTGGATCGTCGCCGGACCGAACGGGTGCGGGAAGAGCTCCGCATATGATCGCAGCGACGTCGACGAGTTCGGCGGCTCGGTATGGATCATCAACCCTGATCTGCTGACCGTTCGCTTGCGGGAAGTAGAAGCCTTGTCGCAGCGCGACGCCAATCTGGCGGCGGTGCAGCGCATCGAAACTTGGCTTGATGCATCCATCGGGGCGCAGCAGACCGTCGGGGTGGAAACCGTCCTCTCGACCGACAAATATCGCCGGCTCGTTCGCAAGGCTAAGGCCGCGGACTTCGAGATCAGGTTGATCTACGTCTTCGTCCGCTCTCCTGAAATCCAGCTTGATCGTATTCGCCTTCGTGTCTCGAAAGGCGGACATGGCGTACCGGAAGATAAGGTGCGCGAGCGTCGGCAAAGATCGTTCGATCAGCTAACCTGGTTCTTCCACCATGCCGACGCTGCTTGGCTACTGGACAACTCGGACGCCGAACCCGAACTCGTGGCGGAAAAGAAGGCTGGCGAGGCGTGGCTTGGACCTGGGCTCCTGCCCGAACTGCGCGAACGGCTCCTCGCGCCTATCGAGCGCGAGAAAGGGTTTTAGCTGGGACTTGGGACGGCTACAGCCGGACGCATGACCGACCTGCCCAAGACGTTCGACCCCGCCGCGATCGAGGCCCGCTGGTATCAGCATTGGGAGGAGCGCGGGCTGTTCCGTCCCGATCGTCCGGGCGCGGAGCCGTGGACGATCGTCAATCCGCCGCCCAACGTCACCGGTTCGCTTCATATCGGCCATGCGCTCGACAACACGCTCCAGGACATCCTCGTCCGGCACGCTCGGCTGAAGGGCAAGGATGCGATGTGGGTGGTCGGCACCGACCATGCCGGCATCGCGACGCAGATGGTGGTCGAACGCAACCTCGCCGGCCAGGGCATCAAGCGCACCGACATGAGCCGCAACGCGTTCATCGATCATGTCTGGGAATGGAAGGCGCAGTCGGGCGGGGCGATCACGCGCCAGTTGCGGCGGCTGGGCTGTTCGATGGACTGGGCCAACGAACGCTTCACGATGGACGAGGGGTTTTCGGCCGCGGTTATCAAGGTGTTCGTGCAGCTTCACCGCGAAGGCCTGTTGTACCGCGACAAGAGGCTGGTGAACTGGGACCCGGGTCTCGGCACCGCGATCAGCGACCTGGAGGTCGAGACGCGCGAGGTGCAGGGCAAGTTCTGGCACCTGACCTACCCGCTCGCCGATGGCAGCGGGAGCATATCGGTCGCGACCACGCGGCCAGAGACGATGCTGGCGGACATGGCGGTGGCGGTGAACCCCTCGGATGAGCGGTACACCGCGCTGGTCGGCAAGCAGGTGCGGCTGCCGATCACCGGGCGGCTGATCCCGATCGTCGCCGACGACCATGCCGATCCCGAGCTGGGGTCGGGCGCGGTGAAGGTGACGCCTGGGCACGACTTCAACGATTTCGAGGTCGGCCGGCGCGCAGGCATCGCGGCGGCGGAGATGCTCAACATGCTCGATGGCGCGGGCCGCATCGTCCAGTGCGGTGGCGTGCCGGAGGCGCTGGTCGGGCTCGATCGTTTCGAGGCGCGCCGCGCCGTGGTCGCGATGCTGGAGGAAGCCGGGGCTTTGGAGCGGGTCGAGGACCGCGTGATCCAGACGCCCTTTGGCGACCGATCGGGCGTCGTGATAGAGCCGTGGCTGACCGACCAATGGTATGTCGACGCCTGGACACTCGCCCAACCCGCGATCGAGGCGGTTGAGACCGGCGCGATCCGCGTCGTGCCCAAGACGTGGGAGAAGACCTTCTTCAACTGGATGAACAACATCCAGCCCTGGTGCGTGTCGCGGCAGTTGTGGTGGGGGCACCGCATCCCGGCGTGGTATGCCGAGGATGGGCGCGTGTTCGTGGCCGAAACGCTGGCCGACGCGCAGCTTCAGGCGGGCGAAGGCGTGGTGCTGCGCCAGGATGACGACGTGCTCGACACGTGGTTTTCGTCGGCGCTGTGGCCGTTCGCGACCTTGGGTTGGCCAGAGCAAGGCCCCACCCCTGAAGGGGAGGGGTGGGGCGTGGGACCTGTCGAGCAGGAGGCGGTGCTTGGGGACAGGCCCCACCCCAACCCCTCCCCTGAAGGGGAGGGGCTTAAGGAAAGGCTCGCCGGCCGTTACCCCAACGATGTCCTCATCTCCGGCTCGGACATCCTGTTCTTCTGGGATGCGCGGATGATGATGCAGGGTTTGTACTTCATGGGAGAAGTGCCGTTCAAGACGCTGTATCTGCACGGCCTTGTCCGAGCGGCGGACGGGCAGAAGATGTCCAAGTCGAAGGGGAATGTGGTCGATCCGCTCGGCCTGATCGACCGCTTCGGCGCGGACGCCTTGCGCTTCACGCTTGCCGCCATGGAAAGCCAGGGGCGCGACATCAAGCTCGATGAGAAGCGCATCGAAGGCTATCGCAACTTCGCCACCAAGCTGTGGAACGCGGCGCGCTTCTGCCAGGCGAACGGCATCGGAGCGAGCGACGCGCTGGAGCCGCCCGCGGCAAGCAGCGCGGTCAACCGCTGGATCGTCGGCGAGACGGTGAAGACGGTGCAGGCGCTCGACCTCGCGCTTGCCGAACTGCGCTTCGACGAGAGCGCCAACACGGTCTACCACTTCGTGTGGGGCACCTTCTGCGACTGGTATCTTGAGCTGATCAAAGGGCAGATTGAAGAGGAGACCAAGGCCGTCGCGGGTTGGGTGCTCGACCAGATCCTGGTCATGCTCCACCCGTTCATGCCGTTCATCACCGAGGAATTGTGGAACGCCAACGAGCGTTCCTATCCGCTGATCGTCGCGAAGTGGCCGATGCCCGACGCAAGGGTACTGGATCCCGAGGCGGGGCCGGAGATCGACTGGCTGATCAGGCTGGTGAGCGGAATTCGAGCCGCCCGGGCCGAGCTCAGCGTTCCGCCGGGGGCGAGGCTGCCCGTCCATGTCAGGGAAGCCGGCGAAGCGACTCTCGAGCGACTGAGCCGGAACGAGACGGTGCTTCGACGGCTGGCCCGGATCGATTCCGTCTCTTTCGACGAGACGTC
>DASVUT010000286.1:0-5713 GCA_036386955.1 Sphingomonas sp.
CGGGCCGGATCATGTCGGCGATCGACCCCTTTGTCGCGAACGCGGCGAACAGCCCGCACGCAGCCCAGGTCGCGACCATCGACAGCCCGACGCCGACCGTGCCGACGAGCTTCCCGTACATCAGCTCGTTGGGGCTGACACAGGCGAGCATCGACTCGATCAGCTTGTTCGACCGCTCCTCCACGGACCCTTGCAGCATCCAGCTTCCCGACAGCACCAGCGACATCAGCAGGATGTACGCGCAGGCGAGCGGCAGGATCGATCGGATCACCACCCGTTCGCGCCCGCTGCCGCGCGGCGGCGTGACCACGCCGATCGCCGGCGTCAGCAGGGACGCGGTCGTCGCGGTCTGGTCCGCGACGCCGTTGGCGGATAGATAACGGGTGCGCAGCGTGCGCTCGAGCACCTGTTGCACCGTCTGCACCAGGCTGCTCGCGGGCTGGCCGTTGGACCAGAGTCGGACCGCCGGTGAAGCGCCGAAATCGGCCGGAATCAGTAGCGCGTAATCGAGCGGCTTGGCCTTGCTGCCGTCGGCGGGCCGGAGCAGCGGCGCTAGCGCGGCGTCGAGGCGATCGGGTGACGCGGCCGCTACCGCGGGCGGCGGCGGGACGATCGCGAAGTACGGCTCGGGTGCCTCGAACGCGGGTGTATCGTCAGCCTTCACCGCCGCGATCCGCTCCAGTGCGCGGCGCGTACCGCCTGCGGCGACGAAGGCGGCGATCTCGGCATCGCCATACCAGCGGTCATGGCTGGCCCAGGGGGCGGCCGGATCGGCGCTTTCCAGGTCGTGTCGGTCGACATAGCGCGACAGCGCCGACAGCACGCGCCGCTGGTGATCGAGGTCGAGCCGCTGCGTGATCGCCCGCGCGACCTCGCCGCCGGGTGTGCGGTCGACCAGCATGACACGCTCGGTCTCCGATCGGTCGATGAAGCGCGACGCGATCGGCCCGATGGCAAAGGCGAGCGGCAGGATCATCAGCGTGACCCAGAAACTGCGCGTCGCGGCGATCTGACGAAACTCGCGCGCGGCGACGAGAAGGATGCGATCGATCATGAGCGGGGCTCCCCGGCGGCTTGAGGGGCGCCGACGATGTGGAGGAACACGTCGTGCAGGCCCGGGCGATGCTGTTCGAACCGTCGCAACGCGAAGCCGCTCTGCGTGCAATGTTGCAACAGGTCGCCCGGATCGCGGCCGGGGGCGAGCGCGACCGTCCAGGCGGTCCAGCCGTCGCCGCGTGGCGGCCCTTGCGTCACATCGACCACGCCATCGAGCGTGGCGGGGCTCGACCGGGCGACCAGTTCCAGCCGCGCGGGCAGGGTGGCGCGCGCTTCGTCCAGCGTGCCCTCGAACAGCTTGCGCCCGCGCGCCAGCAGCAGCAGCCGGTCGCACAGCCGCTCGGCATGCTGCATGACATGGGTTGAGAACACGACGGCGGCACCGTTGCGCGCCGCGCCCACGATCTCGTCCTCCAGCAAACCCTGGTTCAACGGATCGAGCCCGGAAAACGGCTCGTCGAGGATCAGCAGGTCGGGCGCGTTGACCACCGCGGTCGCGAGCTGGACCTTTTGCGCCATGCCCTTGGACAGCTTCTCCACTGCGGTCTTGGTGTTCGCGCCAAGGCCAAACCGGTCGAGCAGGGTGCGCGCCCGTGCCCGCGCATCGGCGGCACGCATGCCCTTCAGTCGGCCGAAATACACGACCGTATCGAGCGCCGTCATCGACCGGTACAGCCCGCGCTCTTCCGGCAGGAAACCCAGACGGCGTCCGCTTTCGCGCCCGGGCGCCCGACCCAGCACCTCGATCGACCCGGCATCGGGGCGGATGATGTCGAGCACCATGCGCAGGCTCGTGGTCTTGCCGGCGCCGTTGCCGCCGAGAAAGCCGAACACCTCGCCCGGACGCACGGCAAAGCTCAGGCGGTCGACCGCGATCATATCCCCGAACCTCTTGACCACCTCGTCCAGCCGCAAGCTGTGCTGCGTCATCGTTTGTCCCCCATCCCAGCGCCGGTGTCGCCGATGCGGCGGCGGGGCGCAATTGCCGGCACCGGCCGCGACGCGGAATTCCGGCGGGGTGTGTTATTCCTACAGCACGGCGCTCCGACTGTGCAGGGATGCTTGGTCATGGCATGGCGCGGCGATGCTGCCGATCCATGCCGTCCTGCCCGATCTGCTCGCGGCCTTGCGTGACGGTACGCGCGCGGTGCTGGTCGCGCCGCCGGGGGCGGGCAAGACGACCGCAGTCGCGCCCGCGCTGTTGACCGAGCCATGGATGGACGGCGGCGAAATCCTGCTCCTGTCGCCGCGCCGCCTCGCCGCGCGGTCTGCGGCTGAGCGGATGGCGGCGCTGGCGGGCGAGCCGGTGGGGCGCTGCTTCGGCTATGCGACGCGGCTCGATGCCAAGCGATCGGCGGCAACGCGCGTGACCGTCGTGACGGAGGGAATCTTCGTCGCGCGCATCCAGGCCGATCCCGAACTGACCGGGATCGCTGCGGTGCTGTTCGACGAGGTGCACGAACGCAGCCTCGACGGCGACACGGGGCTCGCCTTCGCGCTCGATGTCCAGGCGGCGTTGCGCCCCGATCTGCGGCTGGTCGCGATGTCGGCGACGCTCGACGGCGTGCGCTTCTCCGCGTTGATGGGCGGCGCGCCCGTGATCGAGAGCGAGGGGCGCAGTTATCCGCTCGAGCTGCGTCACCTGGGCCGCGATGCCGCGGCGCGAATCGAGGACCAGATGGCCGCCGCGATCCGCCGCGCGTTGCTGGAAGAAGAGGGCGGCGTGCTCGCCTTCCTGCCCGGCGTCGCCGAGATCCAACGCGTCGCCGAGCGGCTGGAGGCCATTCCGGGCGTCGCGCTCCACCGGCTCCACGGCACGCTCGATCCCGCCGCACAGCGCGCCGCCATCGCGCCCGAGCCCGGGCCCTTGCGCAAGCTCGTGCTCGCGACCTCGATCGCGGAAACCAGCCTGACGATCGACGGCGTCCGCATCGTGGTCGATTCCGGATTGGCGCGCCGCGCGAGGTACGACCGGGCAGCGGGAATGACGCGGCTGGTGACCGAGCGCGTCAGCCAGGCGGCGGCGACACAGCGTGCGGGCCGCGCCGCACGCCAGTCACCCGGCGTCGCGTATCGCCTGTGGGAGGCCGCCGCCACCGCCAGCCTCCCGCGCTACGATCCGCCCGAGATCCTGGAGGCGGACCTGTCGTCGCTCGTGCTGGCTTGCGCGATCTGGGGCGTCGCCGATCCGACCGAGCTCGCGTGGCTCGACGCGCCGCCCGCGGCCGCGCTGGCCGAGGCGCGAGGGCGGCTGTCCACGATCGGGGCGCTGGCGGACGGTCGCCCGACCGCGCACGGCCGCGCCGTCGCCGCGCTGCCGATGCCGCCCCGGCTGGCGCACATGCTCGTGCGTGCGGGCGAGCTGGGGCTGGGCGCGGTCGCGGCCGAGGTCGCGGTGCTGCTG
Organism: Sphingomonas sp.; assembly: GCA_036386955.1. Lineage (GTDB taxonomy): Bacteria > Pseudomonadota > Alphaproteobacteria > Sphingomonadales > Sphingomonadaceae > Sphingomonas. The sequence continues at coordinate 3,461 of DASVUT010000286.1, forward strand.
GGCGAACGGGGTTTGGGCGGGACCGACGTCGATCTGGAATCGCGGCTGCGGCGCTGGCACACAGAGCGCGGCCCCAAGGCGCAAGCCGCACGGAGCATGGCCGCGCGCTGGGCCAAGCTGGCGGGCGGCGAGGGGGGAGAGCGGAGCACAAGCGGCATCGCGCGCTGCGTGGCCCTCGCTTTCCCCGACCGTGTCGCCCGCCGCCGCGACGCGGCCGGCGAGGCGTGGGCGTCGGTCGGCGGCCGGGGCTTCCGCCTCGACGGGGCAAGCCCGCTCGCCCGCGCGCAGTGGCTGGCGGTCGCCGACACGCAAGGAGCGGGCAGCAGCGCGCGCATCCTGTCCGCCGCCGCGCTCGACGAAAGCGATGTCGAGGGGCTGTTCGGCGATCGCATCGAAACGCGCCGCACCGTCACCTTCGATCCCGCCACCGGCGGCGTATCCGCGACCCGCGAACGCCGGCTCGGCGCGATCCGGCTGTCGAGCGGCCCAGATCCCTCCGCCGATCCGGCCGCGATCACCGCCGCACTCGTCGAGGGCGTTCGCACGCACGGGCCTAGCCTGCTGCCGTGGAGCGACGGCGCGACCGCCCTGCGCCAGCGTGCGCTCTACGCGGGCGTTCCCCTGGACGACGCGGCGCTGGTCGCGCGCCTCGACGAATGGCTGCCCCCGCTCGTCGCGGGCAAACGCCGGCTCGATCAGATCGCGCCGTCCGCCATGGGGGATGCGATCCGCGCCCTGCTCGGCTGGGATATGCTTCAGCGGCTCGACCGCGTCGCGCCGCCCGCCTTCACCAGCCCCGCCGGGTCGACCCACGCGATCGATTACGCCGCCGAGGGTGGCCCGCGCGTCGAGCTGCGCGTCCAGGCGCTCTACGGCCTCGCAGACCATCCCGTGGTGGGCGAAGCACGCGTGCCGCTGGTGCTCAGCCTCACCTCGCCGGCGGGGCGGCCGATCCAGACGACGCGCGACCTCCCGGGGTTCTGGGCGGGAAGCTGGGCCGCCGTCGCGCGAGAGATGCGCGGCCGGTACCCCAAACACCCCTGGCCCGACGATCCCGCCGCCGCGCCCGCGACATTGCGCACCAAAAAGGCCGATGCGCGCGCGGTGCGACCGCGCTAAAGGAGAAACCATGCCAACCGCCCGTATCTCGCAGCGCCAGAAGTCCTCCACCCAGTCGGGCCGCGCCCGCACCGATAGCTGGCGGCTCGATTTCCTGCCGTCGCAGCCCAAGGAGGCCGATCCGCTGACCGGCTGGGCCGGCAATGGCGATGTGCGCGAACAGATCCACCTGACCTTTCCGAGCGCCGAAGCCGCGATCGCCTATTGCGAGCGCCAGGGCTGGGACCATGTCGTGGTGCCTGGACCCGAAAAGACGCTGAAGCTTCAGGCCTATGCGGATAATTTTCGCTAAGCCGAAGCTATAGCCCGCCGAGCAACACCGGCCCCAGCACCGCCAGCAGCTTCGAATCGATCGCCACGCCGGCGGCGCGCTTGGCCGCGACGAACGCCGCCAGCTCGTCCAGCGCGACTCGGTGAACCTCAATCCCTTCGCCCTCCACCCCGCCGCCCTTGCTCACGCGCGTCAGCCCGCTGGCGCGCACCAGGGTGAAATCCTCCGATGTCATTCCCGGTGAGGACTGGAACTCGCCCAGCACCTCGATACGGGCGGGCCGATACCCGCATTCCTCCTCCAGCTCGCGCGCCGCGGCGATCTCCACGGCCTCGCCTGCGACATCGTCGCCGACCAGCCCGGCGGGCAGTTCTAGGCATCGCCGCCCGATCGGAATCCGCATCTGTTCGACCAGCAGCAGATGCCCGTCCTCGACCGCCACGATCACCGCCGCCGACACCCCGCCGCGCCGGGCGGCATATTCCCACGATCCCTGTTTGCGCACCTCCAGGAAGCGGCCTGCCCACATGGTCTCGCTCATAGTTCGACCACCCTGTCCGGCAGCTCGTTGACGTCGGCCGCCCCGCGCGGGAAATGTTCGGCCAGGATCGCCCCGATCGCGGCCACTGCTCCGGACAGCCCGTCGCCGGCGCGCCCGTCGCGCCCGGCGATGACCAGATCGGCCATGATGTCGCCCCAGCGTTCGGCCGGCACGGCGGCATGGATCGCGGCGTCGGCGACGATCTCGGCGCGGTGTTCGGCGACCGACAGGTACAGCAGCACGCCCGTGCCCGCGGCGGTCCGCTTCTCCGCGCCGACGCGGAAATGGTCCAGCGCCCGTGCCCGCACGCGGCGCGACTTGG
>DASVUT010000287.1:0-1925 GCA_036386955.1 Sphingomonas sp.
GACGCCGAAGCTGCCATAGCGGATCGGCTGCGCCACCTGGGCAGCGCTCGCCACGCCGAGCGACAGCGCCGCGACGCCGATCAACAGTCGAATAGTCCTGGATTTCATGGTCGAATCCCTCCCCTGGGCTGTGTTGCCGCAATGCTACACAGGGGCGACCATCGCCGCAATGCCCGTCCGCATTGCCCGGTCGAGTATGGATGCGGCGCTTGGTGCCGAGCAGAGGAATGGAAGATCGGGTTTGGAGCTTGCCCCGGCCCGCGCCCTCCCCTACCCCAAGCGCGGGCATCATCAGGACGCGGACGCATGGCTCTCGACCCCGAAACCTTCGCCGCGCTGATCGACACGGTTCGCCGCTTCGTCGCCGAACGGCTGCGGCCGCTGGAGGCGGCGGTGGAGGAGGCCGACGCGATCCCCGACGACGTGATCGCCGAGATGAAGGCGATGGGGCTGTTCGGCCTATCGATCGCGGAGGAATATGGTGGTCTGGAACTCACCATGGCGGAAGAGTGCCGGGTCGCGATCGAACTCGGCCGCACCACGCCGGCGTTCCGATCGACCTTCGGCACCAATGTCGGGATCGGATCGCAGGGCCTCGTCATGGCGGGCACGCCCGAGCAGAAGGCGCAGTGGCTGCCGCGAATCGCCAGCGGCGAGGTGGTGACGAGCTTTGCGCTGACCGAGCCCGATGTCGGATCGGATTCAGGCGCGGTGAAAACGCGCGCGGTGCGGGACGGCGACGTATATCGGCTGTCGGGCACCAAGCGCTATATCACCAATGCCGACAAGGCGGACCTGTTCACGGTCATGGCGCGCACCGGAGAGGACAAGGGCGCGCGCGGGGTTTCGGCCCTGCTGGTGCCGCGCGACCTGCCCGGCATCACGATCGGACACCCTGAAAAGAAGATGGGGCAGCGCGGGGCCAAGGTCGCGGACGTGACCTTCGACGACACCCCCGTGCCCGCCGCGAACCGACTGGGGGCGGAGGGCGAAGGGTTCAAGATCGCGATGCGGGTGCTCGACCGCGGGCGGCTGCACATCGCGGCGGTGTGCGTCGGGGTGGCCGAGCGGCTGATCGCCGACTGCGTCGCCTATGGGTCGCAGCGGCATCAGTTCGGCAATCCGATCGTTCACCATCAGCTGATCCAGGGCATGCTCGCCGACAGCAAGACCGAGGCGCTGGCGGCGCGGGCGCTGGTGCTAGAGACGGCGGGGCGGAAGGATCTGGGGGAAGACGTGGTGCTGGAGTCGGCTGCCGCGAAGTATTTCGCCAGCGAGATGGTCGGCCGCGTCGCCGACCGCGCGGTGCAGATATACGGCGGCGCGGGGTATATCGCCGATTACGGGATCGAACGGCTGTACCGCGACGTCCGGCTGTTCCGCATCTACGAAGGCACGAGCCAGATCCAGCAGGTCATCATCGCGCGCGAGACGTTGAAGCGCGGTGGGTAACTCCCTTGCGTCACCCCGGGCTTGACCCAGGATCCCGCTTTTTCGGAGCGGCGCGAGACAAGAATAGCGGAACCCCGGGTCAAGCCCGGAGTGACGAACGAGAGAGGAAGTTTAGTCATGGACACCACCACCCTGTTCCGCCTCGACGGGCGCATCGCGCTGGTCACCGGCGGATCGCGCGGCATCGGGCGGATGATCGCGGCTGGCTTCATCGCGCAAGGGGCGAAGGTCTATATCTCCAGCCGCAAGGCCGATGCGTGCTTCGCCGCGGCGGAGGAACTAGGACCGAACTGCATCGCGCTGCCGCAGGACGTGTCGACGGTCGCGGGGTGCAAGGCGCTGGCCGCGCAGATGGCCGAGCATGAAACGCGGCTCGACATCCTGGTCAACAATGCCGGTGCCGCCTGGGGCGAGCCGTTCGAGGCGTTCCCGGAGAAGGGCTGGGACAAGGTCATGGACCTGAACGTCAAATC
>DASVUT010000288.1:0-2285 GCA_036386955.1 Sphingomonas sp.
GTCGTCATAGAAGCCAGCACCGCCATAGCCCGCGTTGAGGCCGCCATAGCCATAGCCATCGGCGCACCCGGCGGCACTAAGCCCCAGGGCAAGGGACAGGCCGGCAAGGGCCAGACGCTTCAACATGACAGACCTCCATACGCAAAGGGCACGCGAGATACGGGCGCGCCGATCATCGCATAACGAGGGCAGTCTGTCGCGGGTTCCCGACGATGTGAAAAGGGGCGGCAGCCTCGCGGCCCCGCCCCTTGATCACCAACCCCCTTTGCCAGGGATCAATGCTTCACGTCGCGCCAAACGTTCTGATACGATCCCCAGGCGAGAAAGCAGAAGATCAGGATGAAGATCGCCGCCGCCACGCCGGCCGCGTGCCGTGCCTCCAGGTTCGGTTCGGCCGACCAGTGCAGGAACGCGGCCACGTCCTTGGCCATCTGATCGCGGGTCGCCTTCGTGCCATCGGCGTAGGTGACCTGATCGTCCTGCTGCAGCGGCGGCGGCATCGCGATGTTGAGATTGGGAAAGTACTGGTTGAAGTACAGGCCCTCGGGCGTCTTGGCGCCGGGGAACTTCTTCACCAGTTCGGCAGGCTGTTCACGATAGCCATCGGGACCGATCAGCGAATAGATGTAATTCGGGCCATCGTGACGCGCCTTGGCCATCAGCGACAGGTCTGGCGGCAGCGCGTTGTTGTTGGCGGCGCGTGCGGCGATCTCGTTGGGGTACGGGCTCGGGAAGCGGTCGCTGGGCACGTTCTTGCGTGTCGCGGCTTCGCCCGTTTCCGGATTCACCGACGGCTGTTCGATCTGCCACTGGGTAGCGATGGCTTTGATCTCGGGTTCCGAATAGCCGATCTTCGCCAGGTCGCGGAACGCGACATAGCGCAGGCTGTGACAGCCCGAGCAGACTTCCTTGTACACCTGGAAGCCGCGCTGGACCTGACGGCGATCGAACTTGCCGAGAAACGCGTCAGACGCGATCCCGCTCTCGCGCGGGTGGAGCAGGAACTCATGCTCGGCCGTCTCGGGAGCGGGATCGGAGATCGCACCGGCGATCGTTCCCCACAGCGAGATGCCGAGCACGAAAACAAACGCCGCACCGATCAGCGAGGCAATAATACGAACCATGTTGTCTGGATTCCCCTGTTCGGCTCAGCCGGCCATCGCCGTCTTGGCCGGGCTGGTTCCCGCATGCTTGTCCAGCACCGCTTGCGTGATCGAATGCGGCAGCGCGCGGGGGCGCTCGGTCAACGAAACGATCGGCAGGATGATGAGGAAGTGCGCGAAATAATATGCGGTGGCGAGCTGCCCGATGATGACGTTGCGCGCATTGGCTTCCGCGCCGCCGATATAGCCGAGCACGATGATGTCGACGAGCAGCACGATCAGGAACACCCGGTACTTCGGACGGAAATTCGCCGAGCGGATCGGGGAGTTGTCGAGCCACGGCAGGAAGAACAGCAGCAGGATCGACCCAAACATCGCCAGCACGCCCCACAGCTTGGCAGCGAGGATGAAGTCCGCCGTGAAGCTCTTCAGGATCGCGTAGAAGGGCAGGAAATACCATTCGGGCACGATGTGCGCGGGCGTCGAGAGCGGGTTCGCCTCGATATAATTGTCGGGGTGACCGAGCAGATTGGGCGAGAAAAAGATGAAGGCGGCAAAGATCAGCATGAACACGCCGACGCCGACCGCGTCCTTGGCGGTGTAATAGGGGTGGAAGGGCACCGTGTCGGCTTCGGACTTCACGTCGACGCCCGTGGGGTTGCCCGATCCGGGAATGTGCAACGCCCAGATGTGGAGGATGATGACGCCCGCGATCACGAACGGCAGCAGGTAATGAAGCGAATAGAAGCGGTTCAGCGCCGCGTTGTCGGGCGCGAACCCGCCGAGCAGCCAGACGCGGATCGTCTCACCCACGACCGGGATCGCCGAGAAGAAGCCGGTGATGACCTGCGCGCCCCAAAAGCTCATCTGCCCCCAGGGAAGCACATAGCCCATGAACGCGGTCGCCATGATCAGCAGGAAGATGACCACGCCGAGCAGCCACACCATCTCGCGCGGGGCCTTGTACGATCCGTAATACAGGCCGCGGCCGATATGGATATAGACCACCGCCAGGAACATCGACGCGCCGTTGGCGTGCGCATAGCGCAGGAACCAGCCCGCGTTGACGTCGCGCATGATGTGCTCGACCGAATTGAACGCCCCGTCCGCCGACGCATAATACCACATCGCCAGCACGATGCCGGTGACGATCTGGATCATCAGGAACAGGCCGGCAAGGAC
>DASVUT010000289.1:0-16361 GCA_036386955.1 Sphingomonas sp.
CATGCTGGTTGCGGCGTTGGCGGTCGTCCGCGGGTGGCTTGTCGAGCGCCCCTGGACCGTTGCGGCATGGGCGGCCCTCGCTCTCGGCATCGGGGCGGGACGCCTGGTCGCGAGGCGCCTCGCCTTCCATGGCTTCGACGGACTGCTCGCTGCAGATGCCCTGCAGCCGCGGATACGCAGGCGCTACATGGCAGCATGGCACGGCGTCGGACTGGCGCTGCTGGCAGGGGTCACCCTGATCACGCGTCCTTCGCTGCTGGTCGTCTGCGTTCCCGCCTATTGCGCCGGCGCGCTGGTCGCCGGACTGACAGGCGATCTCGAAATGCCGAGGCGCATCGCCGGCACGACGCGGCCGGGATGGACGTTCCGGGCATGGTCGCATCGCCCGATCGCCGGCGTCGTAGCCGCGATGGTCCTGCTCGCGCTGATGCTGACCGGCGTCGACGATACCAATGTCCGCTTCATGACCATCGCCGGACACGGATTACGGCGCATTATCGTTCATCACGCTAAGGGGGCGGTGACCTTTCTCGCCCTGGCCGTGCCGCTCTGCGGGACCATGCTCGGGCCGAGCGTGGCCGGCATCATCGCGGCTGTGGGTATTGCGATGCTGCTCCTCCTGACCCTGCGCGTTCTCGCGTACCGGCTGCACGCGAAGCCGTTCGCCGATTTCCTCGTCGCCATTTTCGCAAGCCTGCTGATGCTGGTCGCCTACTCCATGCCGGTGGCCTTGCCCGTCATCGCCTTCGCCATGGTCTGGTCGTTGCAACGCCGCGGGCAGACGAAGAACTGGCTGCTGGCATGAACCCTGCCCTGGATCTTGCCGGGGCAAGCGTCGAGCGAGGCGCGCAGCGCGTCGTGCGGGGCGTCGATTGCACGGTCGCGCGCGGATCGTGGTTCGGCCTGATCGGCGCTAACGGATCGGGCAAGACCAGCCTGCTCAGGGCGCTTGCCGGCCGACTGCCCTTCGCCAGCGGATCATGCCGCGTGGAGGGCGAAGAGCTGGTCGAGGATCGCGCCGCGCGGGCACGGCGCTTCGGCTTCTCTCCTTCCGCCGACAAGCTCCCTGATGCCCTGCGTGGACGCGACATTCTCGAACTCGTTGGTGGGAGCATCGACGAGGTTCGCCTTCGTCTGGGTGTGTTGCACGAAGCGCTGGGTCTGGCTCTGCTGCTTGACCGCTGGATCGGCGACTGCTCGGCCGGGATGCGGCAGCAGATCGCGGTTGCCGCAGCGTTCGCGAGCGGTCACCCGCTCGTGATCCTCGACGAACCGTTCAACTGGCTCGATCCCGTCGCGGTCTTCGATCTGCGCGAAGCGCTCCGCGGCAGGGTCGATGGCGGCCTGACGCTCATCACCGCCCTCCATGACCTCAGCACGCTGGCGTCTGCGTGCGACGCCGGTCTCATGCTGGCCGATGGCCAGGCCGCGCTGACACTGAATGAGGACATGCTGCGGAGCGCTGCCCGGGATCTGCAAGCTTTCGAGCGGCAGACGATCGAACGCCTTCGATCCGGATCGGCCACGTAGTTCGAGGATCAGGTCTGGTCGGACGCGCGACATGGGATGCGGCACGACCCTTCACCAGTGTCAGACCAACGTGGCAACAGCTCCACATGTAGACGTGTCTACATGTGGAGCTGTCTATTGGGCCGCCGCCTCATCCACCGCCTTCAGGATGGCACGGCCATAGGCAGTCTTCTTGAACGCTTCGCCGCGCGCGCGGGCTTCGTCAGCGGTGATAAAGCCTTGTTCGAACGCGATCTCCTCCAGGCAGGCGATCTGGATACCCTGGCGGTGCTGGAGCGTGCGGACGAACTCGGAAGCCTCGAGCAAGCTGTCATGCGTGCCGGTGTCGAGCCAGGCATAGCCGCGCCCCATCTGTTCGACGAAAAGGTCGCCCGCCTCCATGTAGAGGCGATTGAGATCGGTGATCTCCAATTCACCCCGCGCGGAAGGCTTGAGGTTGCGCGCCAAGGCGATGACGCGGTTGTCATAGAAATACAGGCCCGTGACCGCGTGGTTCGATTTGGGTGCGGCGGGCTTTTCCTCCAGGCTGAGCGCGCGGCCGTCGGGGGCGAGCTCAACCACGCCGTAGCGTTCGGGATCCTCGACCCGGTAGGCGAAGACGGTCGCGCCCTCGGTACGCGCGACCGCGCTTGCCAGCAGATCGGTCAGATGCGCGCCGAAGAAGATGTTGTCGCCGAGCACCAGCGCCACGCGGTCGTTGCCGATGAAGTCCGCGCCGATCGTGAACGCCTGCGCCAGGCCGTCCGGGGATGGCTGCTCCGCATAATCGATCGACAGGCCGAGTAACGACCCGTCGCCGAACAGCCGACGGTAATTGTCCAGATATTCGGGGCTCGAGATGATCAGCACGTCGCGGATGCCCGCCAGCATCAGCACCGACAGCGGATAATAGATCATCGGCTTGTCGTAGACGGGCAGCAGCTGCTTGTTCACCGCCAGTGTCGCCGGATGGAGCCGCGTGCCCGAGCCGCCAGCCAGGATGATGCCCTTCATTGGTCAGGTCCGATCAGTTCGTCGAGGATGTCGCTCAGCGCCCGGTCCCAGGGACGGGGAGTGATGCCGTAGGCCGCCTGGAGTCCGCCGGTGCCGAGCAGGGAATTGGCCGGGCGGCGGGCAGGGGTGGGATAATCGGCGGTGGTGATCGGCTCGACAACGGGACAGGGGCCGCCCCGCAGGGCCGATTGGCGAAAGATCTCGCGCGCAAAGCCCGCCCAACTCACCGCATCACCATCAGCGCCGGCATTGGCGAAGTGGAAGATGCCGGTGGGCGCGTGCGGGTCCTCGGCGAGGCGGACCGCGATCGTCACGAGCGCGGCCGCCAGATCGGCCGCGCTCGTGGGGCTGCCGCGCTGGTCGTCGACGACGCGCACGGACTCGCGCTGGGCCCCGACGCGCAGCATCGTCTTGACAAAATTGGACCCGTGCGCCGACACCACCCAGGCGGTGCGGACGATCGCATGGCGCGCGCCCGAGGTCCGCACCGCCAGCTCGCCGCCCAGCTTGGACGCGCCATAGACGCCTAATGGCCCGACCGGATCGTCGACGCCCCACGCCCCGTCGCGGTCGCCCGGAAACACATAGTCGGTCGAGATCTGGACGAGCGGAATGCCGGCGCGGGCGCACGCCGCGCCCATAGCGGCAGGCGCCAGCGCGTTGACCATCCAAGCGGCGACCGCATCGCTCTCGGCCTTGTCGACAGCGGTATAGGCGCCGGCGTTGATCAGTGCGGCCCAAGGCTGTCCGTCATGCCCGTCGGCGACTATCTCGGCGATCATGTCGGGATCGGACAGGTCGAGCGGGGCGCGGCCGAGTGGCACCGCCTGCCAGTCCTCGGGCCAGCGCACACGCGCGAGTTCGGTCCCGAGCTGCCCCCTAGCACCGGTGACGAGGACGTGGTTCATGTCGGCATATCAACATGTTGACATGTCGACATGTTGATATGTTGAGGTGTCGACATATCTACGCTGCCACGCCGCGGCGTGCGGCAGCATTGCCGGCGATCAGCGGCCGCCACCAAGCTTCGTTGTCGAGATACCAGCGCACCGTCTTCTCGATGCCAGTCTCGAATGTCTCGGCGGGGGTCCAGCCGAGCTCGCGCCCGATCCGCGTCGCATCAATCGCATAGCGTTTGTCATGGCCGGGGCGGTCCGCGACCGAGGTGATCTGGTCGGCATAAGGGCGGCCGTCGCTACGTGGCGACAGCCGGTCGAGGATCGCGCACAAAATGTGCACGACCTGGATATTCTGCATCTCGTTATGCCCGCCGACATTATAGGCCCGCCCGGGCGTTCCGCGTTCGAACACCGCCTGGAGCGCGCGGACATGATCCTCGACATAGAGCCAGTCGCGGACCTGATCGCCGGCGCCGTAGACGGGCAGGGGCTCGCCATCCAGCGCCTTGGCGATCATCAGCGGGATGAGCTTTTCGGGAAAGTGATAGGGCCCGTAATTATTCGAACAATTGGTGATGAGGACGGGCAAGCCATAGGTATGACCCCAGGCCTGGACGAGATGGTCGGACCCGGCCTTGGACGCCGAATAGGGCGAGCGCGGGTCATAGGGCGTGTCCTCGGTGAACAGCCCTTCGTCGCCGAGCGACCCATAGACCTCGTCGGTCGAGATATGGTGGAACCGGAACGCCGCGCGCGCCTCGCCGTCCAGCCCCGCCCAATAGCCGCGCGCCTCGGCGAGCATGGTGTAGGTGCCCACAACATTGGTCTGGACGAACGCGCCGGGGCCGTCGATCGACCGGTCGACATGGCTTTCGGCCGCCAGATGGGTGACGATATCGGGGGCGAAGCCGGTCAAGGCGGCTCGCACGGCCTCGGCATCGCAGATGTCGCCGCGCACGAACCGGTAGCGGTCCGACCCGGCCACGCGCTCCACGGTCGATAGCGTACCGGCATAGGTCAGCTTGTCGAAATTGAGGACGCGGTGATCCGTGTTCTCGATCAGATGACGGACCAGCGCCGACCCGATGAACCCGGCCCCGCCGGTGACGAATATACGCAAAATCGTGATCCTTCAGGCGAGCGGCATCAACGGATAACCGTCATAAGGGAAGGGGCTGTCGAAATCGGCGAGCAGCGGCTGCTTGCCGTCCTTGGCGCTCAGTTCGGGTGTCGCGTCGGCTGGAATGGGCCAGGCGATGCCGATCGCGGGATCGTCCCAGCGGATGCCCGCGTCACGATCGGGCGCATAGGTGTCCGAACATTTGTAGACGACCTCGCAATCGGGCTCGAGCGTCAGGAAGCCGTGCGCGAAGCCCACGGGCACGAACAACTGGTGCCCGTTGTCGGCCGACAGTTCGGCGCCGACCCAGGCACCCCATGTCGGCGAGCCGCGCCGCACATCGACCGCGACGTCGAAGATCCGACCGCGGATGCAGCGGACCAGCTTGGCCTGTGCGCGGGGCGGCGTCTGGAAATGGAGTCCGCGCAGCGTCCAGGCGGGAGCCGAGAGCGAGTGATTGTCCTGGACGAAGCGGCAGGTGATGCCGAGCGCGGCAAAGGCAGGCTCCGAATAGACTTCGGTGAACCAGCCGCGGGCATCCCCGTGGCGGCGAAGCGCAATGATCCGGGGCACAGTCATGGCGCTCCTGATAGACACGAACGCGAGCGCGACAAGATCAAACCCGCTGCGTCGAGGTGTCGCGATGTCGGGGTGTCGGGCCGTCGACATGTCAGATCGTGAGCGGGTAACGGCCTCCTCAACCCCTCTCCCTCTAGGGGAGAGGGGCAGGCGCGAAGCGCCGGGGTGAGGGGAGTCCGATCCCTCTCCCTGCGGGCTGAAGCCCGCTGTCCCTCTCCCCTGGAGGGAGAGGGAGGGGAAACAGCGATTCCAGCGGAGGTTTACGCTGTCGGATCGTCGAACTGTCGACATGTCAGATCGTGGGTGCGGGTGACGGCTTCCTACCTCCCTCTCCCCTGAAGGGAGAAGGGACGGGAACCGCGCGCACGGCCATGCTTGTAAGCGATGGCAAGATAAGCGATTGAGCATTTCCGAAAGTGCGGCCGCCCGGCCTGCGGGCTGTCGCCACGTGCAAGCGAACGGCATCCGCAGCCCCAGGCGTTCGTTTTCAGGCTGGTACGGGGTGGGACATAATGGTGATGGGCTGGGTGGCCGACACCCACCGACAGGGCATGCGATCGCGGCGGTTCGGTGCTAGCGGCGCCATGACCGGATTGCTCCTGCTGGCGGGAACCGCGTCGGCGCAGCGTGTCCAGCAGCCATCGGGCTCGCTGGTCGTCGATCCTCAACAGGGCGCGACGCCGCGTCCCTTACCGCCATCCCCGTCACTGCCGCCCGTAACGAACACGCCCGCGCCGACTGCCCCGGTGGCGCCATCGACGCTCACCATCCCGTCGATGCCGGTCAACACGATACCGCGCGGCATGCCGGTCGAGCCCGCGGCGCAGCCCGTGCCTCGTTTAGGCGGTCCTCAGCAGAATGGGCGCGGTCTGCCGGTGCCGAGCGGCGATCCCTTGCGGATCGATCCCGGCACCGACCCGGTGCTACGGATCGCGCGGACGCAGACATCGCTCGCCGCCTTTCAACAGGCGATAGGGGCGGCGGTGCAACGCAATCCCGAGCTGGATGAGGTCAACGCCCAGTTTGACGAAGCCGATGCCGCTCGGCGTGAGGCGCGGGCGCGCGCGATGCCCACCGCCGATCTGTCGATCAGCAGCTTCAAGATCATCGACCGCGCCTTTTCGAACGATCCGCGCAACATCCTGGAACGCTCGCGCCCCAGCGAGCGGACCGATGCCACGGCGCGGCTGCAGCAGCCGATTGTTGATTTCGGTGCCAGCCTGGCCCGCATCCGCGCAGGGGAGGCACGGCTGGAATCGGCACGGGCCGAGATCGAGGACACCGGTACCCAGATTGCGCTTCGGGCGGTATCGGCCTGGTACACCGTCTATGGCTATCGCGTGCTGGTCGGCCTGGCCGAAGCTTTCACCGCCAGCCAACGCGCGCTTCGCGTCAGCATCGAGGAGCGGGTGGAGCAGGGGGCCGCGGCCCCGGGCGACGTTGCCCAAGTCGACAGCTATATCGCATCGGCCGATGCGCAGCGTGCTGACTTTCAGCGGCAGTTGGTGGGGGCGGAGGCGCAATATGCGGCCGTGATCGGCACCCCACCGCCCGCCGACCTCGCGCGGGCACCCGTGCCGCCTTTGGACGGCATCGTGCGGGGCACGCTGTCGGCGGATACCGACAAGCTGCCCGCCGTGCGCGCGGCCGAACTGCGCGCCAATGCGGCGCGGTTCGATGCGCGCGCGCTCAAGTCCGAACGCTTGCCGCAGCTCTCCGCCGGGATCGATGCAGGCCGATACGGTGTCTTCGAAACCGCCAACGACTATGACGTACGCGGCAGCGTCACGCTCTCCATGCGGCTGGGCGGCGGTGCGGCCGAGCGCGTCGATCAGGCCCAGGCCCGCGCCGCGCGCGCCGATGCGCGGCTCAGGCGGACCCGCATCGAGGTGCAGCGCGATGCCGAAATCGCGCTGTCCGATGTCGTGGCACTCGAAGACGCGCAGGACGCACTCGAGAGCAACTACATCGCCAGCCGCAGGTCGCGCGACGTGCTGTTCGAACGGTTCCGCGTGTCGCGCGGCACCTTGTTCGATCTGCTGGCGACCGAGAGCAATTATTTCGGTGTCGCCGCGCGCTACATCCAGTCGATGATCGAGCTCGACACCGCGCGCTATGCCCTTCTCGCCCGGACCGGCAGGCTGCTGCCGGTGCTCGGCATTGCCCCGTCCGCGCTGGAAAATCGATGAACGCTGCTGCCCCCGACGATCTGGTCCATCATCCGCGTCCGCGCTTCGCGGCGTGGCTGGTCGAGCCGATGCTGCGCAACAAGGACGTCTACCTCAAGGTCGCGCTAGCCGCGGCGATGATCAACATCTTCGGGCTGATCACGTCACTGTTCACGATGACGGTCTATGACCGCGTCGTCCCTAATCATGCGGTTTCGTCGCTGGTCGCCTTGTCGATCGGCATGCTGGTGGTGGTCGTGTTCGACTTCCTCCTGCGTGTGCTGCGGGCCTATTTCACTGATGCGGCGGGGGCCGATATCGACGGCGATATCGGCGGGCGGGTCTTTACGCGATTGGTGGCGATCCGGCTGGACCAGAAACGCGGGTCGACCGGTGCGCTGACCGGCATGATGCGCGAGCTGGAGACTTTGCGCGATTTCTTCGCCTCGGCGACCATGACCGCACTCGTCGATGTACCCTTTATTCTCGTCACGCTGATCCTGATAGCGATCCTGGGTGGGCCGATCGTATGGGTGCCGCTCGCCGCGATCCCGCTGGTCGTGGGCGCCGGCTTCCTGACGCGCCCGGCGCTCGACCGGCTGTCGGCGCGATCGATGAGCGAAGGCATGATCAAGCAGGGCGTGCTGGTCGAAACGGTCGGCGCGCTGGAAATGGTCAAGACAACTGGCGCCGGACGCCTGCTCGGGCAGCGCTGGAAAAAGGCCAACCAGACGCATTCGGACAGCTCCACACGGCAACGCCTGGTGTCCACGATCGCGACCACCGTGGCAGCGTCGGCCAATACGCTCGCCTATGCCGGTACGGTCGTGGTCGGCGTATTCCTGATAGCCGACCAGCGGCTGACCACGGGGGCGCTCGTCGCCTGTTCGATCCTGTCGGGGCGCGCGGTGCAGCCGCTGGCGACGATCGCGGCGCTGCTGTCGCGGCTGTCGGCGACGCGCACCGCGTACAAGCAGATCAACACCATGATGGAGACCGGCTCCGAAGAGCCGAGCGCCACGGCGCTGCGCCCGGCACGGCTGGACGGCCGCATCGAGCTGCGCGGGATCGAATTCCGCTACCCCGGTGCCGCGGAGAAGACGCTCGACGGGCTGAACCTCGTCATCCCCGCGGGCCAGCGCGTCGCTTTGGTCGGCAAGGTCGGATCAGGCAAGTCGACCATCGCGCGGCTGATCCTGGGCCTTTATCCGCCCGAACAGGGCGTGGTGATGATCGATGGCACCGACATCCGCCAATATGATCCGCAGGTCATGCGCGGGCTGATCGGTACAGCGCTGCAGGAAAGCGTATTGCTGAGCGGGTCGGTGCGCGAGAACATCGTGCTCGATCGCGCCGGGATCGACGACACCGAGATGCTGCGCGTGACGGAGCTGTCGGGGACGCACGGTTTCATGGGGCGGATCGCCAATGGCTATGACCTGGTTCTCACCGACCGCGGCGAAGGCTTGTCGGGCGGGCAGCGCCAATCGATCAGTTTGGCGCGCGCGCTGGCCGGAAGTCCCAAGCTGCTGATCTTCGACGAGCCGACCAGCGCCATGGACGGCGCGACCGAGGCGCAGCTGATCGCCCGGCTCCAGACCGAACTGCAGGGCAGGACCTTCGTGCTCATCACCCATCGCCCTGCGCTGTTGAAGCTGGTGGAACGCGTCGTGGTGCTCGATGCGGGCAAGGTCGTCCAGGACGGCCCGCGCGACACCGTTCTCCAGGCGCTCCAGCGCCCTCGTGCCGCGGCCTGAACCCCATGCAAACGCATCTCGAAGATCTGACCGATCGCATCCGTCCGCGTGCGGTCTCCAATCTGCTCTTGTGGCTGATCCTGGGCTTTTTCGTTGTATTCGTGATCTGGGCGAGCGTTGTCGAGCTCGACCGCACGGTGCACGCGCCCGGGCGCGTGGTGCCGAGCAGCCGGTTGCAGGTCCTGTCCAACCTGGAAGGCGGAATCGTATCGGCCATCTTGGTCCGTGCGGGCGATCAGGTGCGTCGCGGCCAGCCCATGGTGCGGCTCGACCAGACCCAGGCCGGGGCCGAATTCGGCAGCAGCGCGGTGACCGTCGGCGCGCTATCGGCGAAGATCGCGCGGCTGGAGGCCGAGATCGCGGGGCGCACCCCCGTTTATCCCCCGGCCACATCGCCCGAGATCGCCGAACAGATCGGCATCGAACGGTCGCTCCACGCCGCGCGGATGAGCGATCTCGCCAGCCTCAGCTCGGCCGCGTCCGCGCGCGAAACGCAGGCGCGCCGCGCCGTCGCCGAGGCGCAATCGGCGTACCAGTCGCGTGTGTCGGCGCGCGATTCCGCGCGCGCGCAGCTGGCCATGATCCGCCCGCTGGTGGAACGCGGCATCGAGCCGCAGCTGACGCTGATCCAGTTGGAAAATACCGCCGCGGTCGCCGGCACCGACGCCGCCCAGGCGGCGCAGAGCATCGCCCGCGCACAGGCCAGCGTCGCCGAGGCGCGCGCATCGCTGGCGCAGGTCCGTGGGGCTTGGCGTGCGCAGGCGGGCACCGACCTGGCCGAAGCGCAGAGCCAACGCGCGGCCAGGCGTCAGACCATGCCGGCGCTGGCCGCCCGGGTCAGCCGGTCGATCGTTGCATCCCCCGTCGATGGTCGGGTCAACCGCGTGCTGGTATCGACGGTGGGTGCCAGTATCGGTGCGGGCCAGCCGATCGCCGAAGTGGTGCCCAGCGCCGATGCGCTGACGGTCGAGGCTCTGGTTAGCCCTAAGGATATCGCCGCGATCCGGCTGAACCAGCGGGCGCGGGTCAACATTACCGCTTATGATTCAGGTGTCTATGGCGGCATGGATGGGCGCGTGATCACGATTTCGCCCGATGCAACGGTGGATGAACGTACCGGGGACAGCCATTACACGGTGCGCGTCCAGGCCGATGCGCAGCGGTTTCGCGACCGGAACGGCCGGCGATTGCCGATCGGGCCGGGGATGACCGCCGACGTCAACCTGATCGGCGACAAGCGTTCGGTCATGGCCTATATCCTGACGCCCTTCACGCGGCTGAGCGAAACGGCTCTGCGGGAGTAAGAACCGTAGCTATTGGCGTTCCCGCAAACGGGGCGGGGGCGAAAAGGGTGAAGGGAACGCGTGCTAATCACCGGTGATCATGGACGAAGGACGCGGACGAGCCACACCAGCGTGCGGCTGCTCAAGCCGCTGCTGGTGATCGCGCTGGTGGCGTATCTCGTGCCGCTGATCGCGCCGCTCGTCACCTTTGGCACCTTGTCGCTGGAGCGGGCGAGCACCACCAACACGCAGGCGACATCACTGGTCGCGGCGGTCCTGGCGCTGCTGCTCTATCGGCGCGTGACCATCTATCCGGGGTCGCGCGCCTTCGGGTTCATCCTGCCGGCCTATTCGACCACATTCGGCATCGCCGGCGCGCTGCTGCTCTTTTCGCGGGCCAGCTATAGCGGATCGATGCTGCTGGTGGGCTATGTCGCCTCGGTCGCGGTGACGTTCCTGCTCGGCTATTTCGACGGCCGTTCGGCACCGGTGCGGATGTATTATGTCCCCACCGGCAATACCGGCATCATCGCCGATACGCCCGCGGTCGAGTGGATCAAGCTGACCGAGCCGGTCGTGCCCGATGATCCCGATGCCGCGATCGTCGCCGATCTCCGGTCGCACCATTCGGCACCATGGGAACGGATGCTGGCGGAGGCCGCGATTTCGGGGATCCCGGTCTATCACACCAAGCAGTTGCGGGAATCGCTGACCGGGCGTGTCCAGATCGAGCATCTGTCGGAGAACAGCTTCGGATCACTGCTGCCGGCGCTCGGCTATCGCGGGATCAAGCGCACGATCGACGTCGTCGCTAGCGTCGTGCTGATCCCGGTCCTGGCACTCCCGCTGCTCGTCATCGCGCTGCTCGTGCGGGTGAGTTCGCCCGGACCCATTCTCTTTCGCCAGCGGCGGATGGGTTATCGCGGCGTGACGTTCGACATGCTGAAATTCCGCACCATGGTTCACGTCCCCGCCGCATCCGACGAGGATGCCGCGCGCGAGGCGGCGATCACCCGCGACGGCGACCAGCGCGTCACCCGCGTGGGGCGTTTCCTGCGCCAGTCGCGGCTCGACGAACTGCCCCAGATCATCAACATCCTGCGCGGCGAGATGAGCTGGATCGGTCCGCGGCCCGAGGCAGTGCCGCTGTCGAAATGGTATGAAAGCGAGCTGCCCTTCTACAGCTACCGCCATATCGTACGCCCCGGCATCACCGGCTGGGCCCAGGTCAGCCAAGGCCATGTCGCCGGCCTCGACGAGGTCCACGTCAAGCTCCACTACGATTTCTACTACATCAAGTTCTTCTCGTTCTGGCTCGACCTGCTGATCGCGCTCAGGACCGTGGGGATCATGCTGACGGGCTTCGGCGCGCGGTGACGCATCGGGCGGCCCTTCACCGCTCTCATTCATTCGCTCCCGCGTCTCGCTCCACCAGCAGTTGCCGGACCGTCGCCATCGGCAGGAACAGCCGAAGCGGATTGGAAACCAGTGGCGCAAACCCATAGCCGGCGTACAGCGTTCGCCGCTTGGCGACCTTATCTGAGTCGCCGCAGTCGAGTATATCGAGCAGAACCACGGCGATGCTCAACGCATCGGCCGCGTGCGCTAGGCGCGTCAGGCCATCGACCAGCAGATCGCCGCCATAGCCCCGGCCCTGAGAACGGTAATCAATGCCAATCATCGCGAGGTAGGCGGCCGGAATGCGGCCATGGCTTGGACGGTTGCGGGCGAACCGTTCTGGCAACTCGGCATAATCGATCGCATGGGCATTGACCGCGTAGAAGCCGATCAGGTCGCCAGAAGAGCCGATCATCACGAAGGTGGGTAGATATCGGCCTTGGACAGCTTGTTCGCGGTCCGTCGAAGAAATCGTCGACCT
This sequence comes from Sphingomonas sp., assembly GCA_036386955.1. Classification (GTDB taxonomy): domain Bacteria; phylum Pseudomonadota; class Alphaproteobacteria; order Sphingomonadales; family Sphingomonadaceae; genus Sphingomonas. The sequence goes on from DASVUT010000289.1 coordinate 12,209, forward strand.
GCACGACGCCGCACGAGAAAGCTGCTCGATCGTGTCTGACGGGATCGAGCGGTTCGATGACATGGACGAAGCCGCAGCTTTTGCTTCCGTCACCGGTTTGTGATCGTCGCGCGGTGCCTGGCGCAGGCTTCGCGCAATCGATCGGTGGGTTGAGGTGGAGTGTCCAACGCCGCAAAGAACGCCTCGTGATCGGCGGATTTTAAGACTGTGCGCTCATGCGCCGCGATCATTTCCATTGCCGAGCGATAGGCGGCATTCATCGTGAATACGGAGTCATCGACGCCTGCCAGCGCAGTCGCGCGTTGGATCGTTTGCCTAATGCGTGGCTCGGTACGGAAGTTCATGCGCTCACTGCTGCGTTCGTCAATGGCGCTCACGGCATCCTGAAACGGTATCACAGTCTCCGATGAACGTCATGTACGCAATCTAGACGTACAGATCAAACTCATCGCACGTCAGCCGTCTTCCTTCACGACAGGTCCACCATCGTCTTGGACGTCCGCCACATCTGCCGGGTCAACGCCTCCAGTGCATGCGTTGCGTGTGGGATGTGCGGGAGGAGGCGCAGGAGGAAATCGGTGCGAGCTTGGTCGAAATCATCCTCCTTCCAGACGGCAATTCCGGCTTCGTTCGACGTCGCGCATTCCCCGAACGGGCCTAGCGCATGGCACATCGGCACGGTGGCTCCGCACAGGCTGAACAGCATGTAATCGCAGGATCCGGCGTCAATCCAGTCATTAAGCCCGGCCTTCACCGCCGTCTGCGTGGCACCCGCCAGATAGGCGCGCGAATAGCCGTAGACGCGGTTGAGCATCGGGGCCGCGACGTTGCGCTGCGTTGCCCCGCCAAAGAACGCCGGCATTCCGTCTCGCATCACGAACCCATCGCCCCAGATGCCGTGCGCCCGGTGCGGCTGTTGCGCGATCCGGTCGAACAGCGCATCGATCTGCGTCGCGGCCAGGAAAACATCATCATCGATGCACAAGGTCAGCTCATGCGGTAGGGTGAGCGACACCGAATAGCGCACCCCGCACCCCATGTTGCGCTCCTGCGGCAGGTAATGGACCGCCGGGAAAAGCTCGGTCACGTAGCGCGCCGACCGGTCGGACGAATTGTCGATGACGTGGATGTCCGGGGCCCGCGCCGATTCCAGACACCGCCTGACGATCGGGCCTATATTGCGCGCGCGCTTGTAGTTCAGGATAATGATCGCGCGGGACGGTCGATCGACCTGGCTCATGACATCCCCCAAAGCCCAGGACGGCACTCTCCCATTGCCGCCCCAGACGGTCAATACGGGACGGCTCTTCCTTGAGAACTGGACGAACTGCGGGCGGAGGAGCAGAAACCTGCGTCATGACATTCAGGGATCGAATGCGGAAACCGCAGCTTAGTCCGGCCGAGAAGCTCGGAGTGATTACGCTCTTTACGCTAGCGGTGTGGACACCAGTTTATCTCGCCGCGCGGGCCTTAGGAGCACCTGCGATCGGAGAAATCGTCAATAGGCTAATCGAGTGGCTTCGATAGCCGTCGGCGTTGCTGTCGAACTACGGCTGCTATTGGCTTGATAGTTGCGGCTTCACGCGGCCGCTCCCCTTAAGAAGAATGCCGCGCCGCCTGAAGAAGCGGTCGATCCGATCACGGCTCAGAGCCACACCTTGCGCCATCAGCGCATTCTTCACGTCGATCACCCGAACGTCCGGATTGGTCTCGAACTCGGCCATCATGAGGTCCGCGAATTGTGCGGTGTGGTGCGAACAGGTGTCACCTCCCCTTGCCTTCGGAGTGCTCTTTCCAGTGGCTGCGTACTCCGCCTGCCAGCGGATCGCGGTCGTCCGCCGGATGCCAAGCCGGTTTGCAGCGTGGCTGGCGGACTGCCCCGACCGGATTGCGGCAATCAGTTGCTCGCGAAGCTCCATGCGCGCGGCCTTGTTCTCCCCCTTAAGATCGGGCGCTGGAACCGCTGGTGCCAATTTGACGTCGTAAGTCAGGTACGCGGGACGGACATCGCCGGTTGCCGTGAACTTCCTCCACCAAAGGTATGCCGTACTCTTGCTTACGCGAAGCCTAGCCCGCGCAGCCTCGATCGGCTCACCGGCCTGCAGCGCGTCGATCAGGCGCTGGCGAAGGTCCAAGGGCAGCGGCGCTGGCACCGATCCACCTAGTCAGCATATTAACGTCGGTCCAGCCACGCAGCGCGCGTCGTCAGGCGACGCTTCCACAGAGCGGTGACGGAAGCCTCGGAGCGCCCTGGCTGAGCCCTCGTCTTCGCCACCCGCTCGCGTGCTGTGTTCAGCATCGGTCGTCGGCCAAGCGCGACGGGCGGAACTCGCGCGCTTTGCTCCTTCAGACGCGCAAGCGATCCAGCAGCCGTCGGCGCAACGGCCACGCTAACGCCACTTAAGATTGACCATGCGCCGATGTTCCGCAGCCATGGCAAAATAACCCCGATGCCGCCTGACTGCTCGATTTGAGCATCGACGCTGTTCATATCTTGGCAACAGGCGAAGAGCGTCGCTGGCGCGACGTGATCGGCCCGGCACATATTTTTGCAGTCGTGGACTCGAAAAAACACTGTGATTGGGTCGTTATCCCGGGTGGAACTGCGCGAGAAGGGGTCGTTATCGCACACGCGACGGAGCGAGAGCGGGCTGAGCGTCCACGCGCAGAGCCCAAATCCCGGCATTTGGTGGATCGGATTGACAGTGAACCAGTATGAGGTTTTGGCATCATGCGTCTTCATCACTGAGGTGCCTCATGAGCCTGCGCAGATTCCTCCCCGGCCCGTCAGGTCCGGTGAGCATGAACGGCGTCGGGAAGAGCGGTCCCGGGTCGTTTGAACGCGCGTCGTTTCTGGACCGGCTGGTGGCGAGAGCGGACCTATCGACCGAGGGCACGCCCGTATGGCCCATGCTGGCCGCGGCGCCGATCACGTTTCTGCTTCCTCCGACAGTCGCGCTCGTGGGCGAGAAGTGGTTTGCCGGCCTTGCCCTTCTCGTCACGCTCGTGCCGTTCGTCTGGCTCGGCCTGTGGTGCGCGCGTGCGATGTACGGATGGTCGCATCCATATGCCTCGCCTCGCTGGATCCATGCGGTGCACGCCGTGGTAGGCGACAGGAACATGTCCGAGCTCCTGGCCGACCTTGGCCGGTGCCATGGCGGCGAGCCCGACCACGTGCTGACCCGGCGTGAGGTGATCGAGGCCGTGGCAGGCCAGCGGCGGCGAGCACGAGACGCAAAGGTGCGCGCCCGCGGTGTACGGCTGAGCGGTCCGGACCCGGTGACGTGAGCGGGCGGAGGCGGGTCAGCGCCGCGGCGCTGCTCACCGGCTACGACTTCGAGCTGCCGATCCGCGACGCGCTGGACAACCCTGAGCTGGATCCGACCAGGCGGGCGCTGGGCGTGCTCGGCATGGGAACCGGGCTGGATGATGGTCATTTCGCCGCGCTCGAGCTGGCTGAGGCTGCGGCGCAGCTCACGACCGATCGCGCGGGCGGGGTGCCGGATGCGGCGGGGCAGGGCGCGGCCAGGCTCTGCACGATCCTGGATGCGCCCTGCGACGATTATCAACGCGCGCTCTGGCATGCGGTGTCGCGCTGCGCGCCCGAGGCAGCGGCCGGGCACCTGGAGTGGCTGGCGGAGCTCATGCGCACGCGTGCAGGCATGTGGCGCGTCATCCAGGCCACCGGCGCATACATGCCGCTGCTGCCGCGAGCCGGCAACGATGCCGGCAGCGCACAGTTCGATCGCTACTGACGCCCCGCAGGACGAACCGTTGACGTGGTGGTCGGCGGACCGCCCTGCTGACGTAACAGCACAGGCGCGCTTTGCCCGTTGCGGGCACTCCCTGTCGTGCTAGTTTACGTCCGCTGTCCGGTCAGTCCCGGGTGGTGAGGCGTGGAAACCTCAAAAACGCACACGCCGGTCGACATTCACGTGTTGGCCGGGTGGCCGTCACGCATGTCCAGGGCTCGCCTAAAGGTGGCGGCGCCTTGTGTGTGCGCAGGGTTTCCAACACTCTCTAGCTGAGGTCCCCTGCGGGGGCGGCGCTACCGTGAAGATTATCTCATCCTAGCTGGCTTTCTGCAACGTCCTTGTCGGCACTGGATCAACCCGGGGTGCAACAGTCTCTCCGGGGTCGTGCGAGGGCTGTG
>DASVUT010000290.1:0-1599 GCA_036386955.1 Sphingomonas sp.
GACTGGAACGCCTCATGCTCGACATCGATCACGCCGTCTGGACGGTAGGTCGTCACGACGCGCCCGTTCCAGCCGGAGCGGCGGATCGCGTGATGGTGGAGCAGATCGTCCTGCGCACCCTCCGTGGTCGCCAGGAAATCGATGTTGAAGCGGTCGAACAGCGCGCGCGGACGGAAGCTTGGCTGCGACAGCTTGTCGGCGATCAGGTCGTAATAATGGTCAGCCGTGCTCGCTTCCAGCCGCACGTCGATCCCGAACACCTCGGCGAACACATGGTCGAGCCACAGTCGCGACGGCGTGGCCCGGAACAGATGATAATGCTCGGCCAGCAGCCGCCATGCGCTGCGCGGGTCGGTGGACGGCGGGCCTCGACGCGAAGGAACGCCGAGCGCGTCGAGACCGACGCCCTGACTGTGGAGCATCCTGTACAGGTAATGATCGGGCGCGAGCAGCAGCGTGGTCGCGTCCGACCAGGGCACATCCGCGGCGAACAAAGCGGCGTCGGTATGGCCGTGGGGCGAGACGATCGCGAGGTCGCGAACCTCGGCGTGGAGCGCGCGGGCGATCGTCCTTTGCGCGGGATCGCTTGGAAACAGCCGATCCGGATCGAGCCGCAGCGGCCGTGTCATGGCGCCATCACCTCACGGGCGTGCGCGATCCCGAGTTCAAGCCCGCGCAGCTCCGCCAGCCCCCGCATGCGACCGATCAGCGGATAGCCCGGATTGGTGCGCCGGCTTAGGTCGTCGAGGATCTGGTGCCCGTGATCGGGGCGCATCGGGATGCTGCGGCGCTCGCGAAGCTGGAGCGTGTTCACCGCCGCGACGATCGCGGGCATGTTCGCGTCCCCCTCGAGATGCGCCGCCTCATGAAATGCGCCGTCGCCCTGTCGCTGGACCGAACGCATGTGCAGGAAGCCGATCCGCTCGCCCAGCCGCTCGATCATTCCGGCCAAGTCGTTATCCGCGCGCGCGCCGAGCGAACCCGTGCAGAAGCACAGCCCGTTCGAGCGGTTCGGCACGCGGGCGAACAGCGTCGCCAGGTCGGCCTCGGTGCTCATGATGCGCGGCAGCCCGAACAAGGGGAATGGTGGATCGTCGGGATGGACGACCAGCCGGATGCCCAACGCGTCGGCCAGGGGACACACGGCGTCCAGGAATGCGACATGGTTCTCCCGCAAGCGATCGGCGTCGATTGCGGCGTAGGTCTCGATCGCCTCCAGGAGTTTGGGCGAGGTGAAGCTTTCCTCGCTGCCCGGCAGACCCGCGACAACCGTGCGTTCCAGCGTCGCGCGCTCCTCGCCCGACATCGCCGCGAAGCGCCGGCCGGCTGCCTCGACCACCTGGGGATCATAAGCGTCGGCCGCGCCAGGCCGGCCGAGAATGTGAAGATCATAGGCGGCGATCGCCTCCCACTCGAAGCGGAGCGCCAGCGCGCCGTCGGGAAGTGCCCAGGCCAGGTCCGTCCGCGTCCAGTCGAGCAGCGGCATGAAATTATACGTCACCACCTCGATGCCGCACGCGGCAAGGTTGCGAAGGCTTAGTCGATACGCATCCACGAGCCCGTTCCAATCGGGTCCGCGACGCTTGATCTCTTCGTGAA
>DASVUT010000291.1:0-3484 GCA_036386955.1 Sphingomonas sp.
GAGGCCGTCGGTCGGCTTGATCAGCAGCGACGCCTGCCCGCCATAGCGGTTGGTGCGGCCAAAACGCGCGCCGTCGGCGTCGCGCGTGGCGAACCCGTCCTGTTCGCGCGCGAAACCCGACACGCGGATGGCGGCGCTGTCGCCTAGCGGCAGGTTGACCGCGCCGTCGATTTCGAACCGGTTGCGGCTGCCGCCCGTGCCGCGAAGATAGGAATGGATGCCGGTCAGGTCGGGGGCCTTGCTGGTGACGCTGACCGCGCCGCCCAGCGTGTTGCGGCCGAACAGAGTGCCCTGCGGCCCGCGCAGTACTTCGACGCGTTCGACATTGGCGGCATCGATCAAGGCGCCGACGGTGCGGCCGAGATACACACCGTCGACATAGACACCGACGCCCGGGTCGTTCGTCGCGATGAAATCGAACTGTCCGACGCCGCGCACGAAGAAGTTGGCGTCGGACGATCCCTGCGGCCCCGTCGTCGCGACGAGATTGGGAACGCTCGCCCCCAATTCGTTGAGGTTGCGAATGCCCTGTGCCTCCAGAGCGCCCGATGTCACTGCGGTGATCGCGATCGGAGTCCGCTGAAGACTGGTTTCGCGCCGTTCAGCGGTGACGATGATGTCCTTGATCCCGTCCTGCCCATCCTCGGCCGAGGGGGTCTGCACCTGCGCCTCGGTCGGCTGCGACACGGCGTCGGCGGCTTGGGAGGGCGATGCGGTGCCGGGCGCACCGGCGACGGGTGGAGCGTCCTGCCCGGGCCGGGGCGGCGGCGGCGCCGTCTGCGCGGCGGCCGGTGCGATCGTTGCCGCGGTCGCGAGCAGCGCGGCCAGCAGGCGGCGGGTCGGTACGGAGTTCATGACCTCTCCCTCCTTCGACGTCCGCTCTGGTGGTCGGCGGACTATGTCAGAACCTGAATGTTTCACGACTGAAGCAAATTGGGCAGCGACTTGAGGTCACGCCGGCATAACTTTCGGTGCGCCGCGCGTCGCGCTCACGCGATCTGCGCACGAAGCTGGGCGAGCTCGGCGACGTGGAAGACCCAATCGATCAGACCATCGTCGCGGATGTGGATCACGTCCATGCCGTGAACGCGGATCGGGCGACCGCGAGGCGGCATGCCCATCAGCGGCGCCCCCGTGTGGATGCCGGTCATGGTCCAACGCGCGGCGGCGAGCGCGTTTTCGACCAGAATGGTGCCGATGGTCACGTAGAGATCGGGAACGGCTTCGTGCATTCGGCCGAACGAACCGAGCATGCCGCCGATACCGGGCCCCTGCCCTGGAGCGGGATTCCGGTCTACGACATCGGGTGCTCAGAGGCGGTGGGCCACGTGATGGCTGCCCGTGGCGCGAACCTGCTCGATATGCGCGCGCGCGATCTCAAGATTGCGGCGTCCCGGTTCCGTCAGCGTCGCGGGATCGGGAGCCCAGGTGTCCGGGGCGGGCCCGTCGGCGCATGCGGGCGTATCGCTGCCCGGCGGTGCATCCGGGGCGTCGGCGGCGTGGCCAAGCTGCACCCCCATCTGCAGCATCTCTTCGACATGCCACAGCTCGGCGATCCGATCGCTGCGTGTGCGGATCATGTCGATGCCGCTGATCTCGATTGCCCGCCCCGTGGCGGGGCGGCCGAACAGCGGGCCATTGTTGGTCGCGCGTAACGTCCAGAAGTCGCAGCCATGATCCCCGTTCACGATCGTGCCGTGCAGGGTCATGGCCATGTCGGGGAACCCCGATCGAAAGTCGTGCACGACCTGCGCCATGCCCTCCAGCCCCTCCGGCTGGCCGGGAACGGGCATATGGTCGATCACGTCGGGGGCGTAGTTGGCCGCGACCAGATCGGTGCGACCCTCGCCCCAGAGCCGCACGATCTGATCCTTGAGCAGGCGGCGTGTGGTGTCGACGGGTTTCGGGACCATGCATGGAAGCATGCGTCGCCACCCGGGCGGCGGCGCATGAATGCCGGGGCGGGGGCGATAACTTCGCGGGACGGGCGCTGGTGCCCGCATCATCGGCGGCTATGCTCCGGCTCCATGAGGATGTTGATCACGGGCGGCACCGGCAAGATCGGCCGGGCAACGGTGGAGCGGCTGCGCGCTGCGGGGCACGAGGCGACGCCGGCGTCGCGCGGCGGAGGCGACGGCGGCGTCCCGCTGGAGCTGCGCGATGTCGCGGCAGTGGAGCGTGCGGCGCAGGGCTATGATGCGGCGCTGCTCGTCATGCCGCTCGGTCCCGACGAGGGTGAGCTCGGGCCGAAGCTGGTGGACGCGCTCACACGCGCCGGGGTGCACCGGATCGTCGCGATCGGCATCCACAATGCCCAAGCGATGCGCGCCATCCCGCATTTCGACGCCAAGCTGCCTATGCAGGCGGCGGTGATCGCGGCAGGCGGCACGGTGCTGGCGTGCAACTGGTTCATGCAGAACGATCTGAACGTCCTGCCCGCGATCCTGCACGGCGGCGTCTACCCGCTGCCCGTCGGCCCCACCGGCGTGTTCGCGGTCGACACCGACGACATCGCCGCCGCCGCCGCCCATGCGCTGACGAGCGACAGGTGGGCGGGGCGCGCGGTGCCGGTGTGCGGACCGGAGCGGCTGACCGGCGACGGCTTCGCCGCAAGCTGGAGCGCGGCGCTCGGCCGTCCGGTGCACTACGGTGGCGACGACCCCGCGCCGTTCCTGGTGGGGATGCGCCACGCGATGCCGGTGTTCGATGCCTGGATCGAGAACGACTTCCGCCTGATGATCGAGGTCACGCAGGCGATGGGGTGCGAGGCGACACCCGCGGACATCTTGGCGGCGGAGGCGATCGTCGGGCGTCCGCTCACCCGGCACCTTGATTTCGCCCGCCGCGCGGCGGGCCAGCAGGAGACCAGTCGATGACGCCGATGTACACGGCCCACGCCACGGCCGAAGGAGGGCGCCAGGGCCGTGCCCGGTCCGACGACGGGCTGCTCGACGTGCAGCTCGCACCGCCCAAGGCGATGGGCGGGCCGGGCGGGGCGACCAATCCGGAACAGCTTTTCGCGGCGGGCTATGCCGCCTGTTTCCTGAGCGCCATGCAGTTCCTGGCCGGGCAGAAGAAGATGGACCTCGCGGGCGCCAGCGTCACCGGCCATGTGGCGATCGGCATGCGCGAGAATGGCCCGGGCTTCGGCCTCGCTGTGCGGCACGAGGTGTCGCTGCCGAGCCTTGGTCAGGCCGAAGCGGAGGCGCTCGTCGCCGAAGCGCATGAGGTCTGCCCCTATTCCAACGCCACGCGCAACAACGTGCGCGTCGATTTCGAGATCAAGGGAGGGACGGCATGAGCGAGTTCTATACCGAGGCGCTGGCCAGGGAGGGCGATGCGCCCACGCTGCGGCCGTTCACTGATCGCGACCATCCCAATGCGGTCAAGCTCAAACAGGCGCATGAAGCGTTCCAGAAGGGCGATCTCGACGCGCTGTTCGGGCTTATGGCCGACGACATCGTGTGGCGGATGCCGGGCGACA
>DASVUT010000292.1:0-3917 GCA_036386955.1 Sphingomonas sp.
GCGGATTGGCGGCGGTCTGTACGATGCGCAGTGGAACGACGATTTCCACAATGTGCTGCATGTGCTGCTGACCGGTGAGACGCACGGCTATTACGCCGATTTCGCCGATCGGCCGGCGGAGCGGCTGGCACGGTGCCTGGCCCAAGGCTTCATCTATCAGGGCGAGGTCAGCCCGCGCGGGTTCACGCGGGGAACCCCGAGCGCGCATCTGCCGCCGAGCGCGTTCGTGGCGTTCCTCCAGAACCATGACCAGGTGGGCAACCGGGCGATGGGCGAGCGGCTGGTATCGCTGGTGGAGCCCGATCGGCTGCGGGCGGCGACCGCGCTACTGCTGCTGTGCCCGCAGATCCCGATGCTATTCATGGGCGATCTGGAAGGGAGCCCGACGCCGTTTCTGTTCTTCACCGACTTTCACGACGAACTGGCCGATGCGGTGCGCGAAGGGCGGCGGCGCGAGTTCGCGGCCTTCCCGGCGTTCGCGGATGCCAGCGCGCGCGCGGCGATCCCCGATCCTAACGCGCCCGCCACGTTCGACGCGTCGCGGCCGGTGGCGGGTGATCCCGCCTGGGGGAAGCTGATCCGCGAGCTGATCGTGGTGCGACGGGCGGTGATCGTGCCGGGGCTGGAGGGCGCGCGGGGGATCGGGGCGGAGGCGAGCGGGGCGGCGGCGAGCGGGGCGGCGGCGGTCACCGCGCGGTGGCGGCTGGGCGATGGGCGTGTGCTGGGGGTGGCGATCGATCTGGGCGCGGTGCCGGGTCCGCTGCCGCAGGTAGAGGCGCTGTGGCGCGAGGGTGACCGGTTCGTCGCGTGGATCGAGACATGACGGAGTGGGCCGAAGCGGGGCTGGCGCGCGACTGGGTCGATGCCGACGGGCGCGCGCACCGGGTCGACGATGGCGTGCTGGCGGCGATCCTCGATACACTGGACCTGGCGCCGCCGGCCGAGGCGTTCGTGACGGCGGATGCGGGCTGCGCGGTGGCGGTGCCGGCGGGGTTCAGCGACGGTGCGGCGGAGCTGGTGCGCGAGGACGGCACGCGCGCTGCGGTCACGATCGCGGGCGGGGTGATGCCGGGCGTGGCGGCGGTCGGGTATCACCGGGTCGAGCGGGGGAGCCAGGGCTTTGCGCTGGCGGTGGCGCCGGCGCGGTGCCCGGCGCTGACCGGGCGGAGCTGGGCCCCGGCGGTGCAGGTGCCGGCGTTGCGCGGGCGCGGGCGGTTCGGCGATGCGGGCGCGCTGGCCGATGCGGCGCGGGCGTTCGGGCGGGCGGGCGCGCAGGCGCTGGCGATCGGGCCGACGCACGCGCTGTTCCCCGCCGATCCGACGCGGTTCAGCCCGTATTCGCCATCGTCGCGGCTGTTCCACAATGTGCTGATCGGCGATCCCGGTCCTGGCGCGGAGTCGAACGAGGCGCTGATCGACTGGCCGAGCGCCGCGGCCGAGCGGATGGCGCGGCTGCGGCAGGCGTTCGAGACCGCCGATCCGGGCGTGCTGGCGGCGTACCGGGCGGCGACGCCGGGGCTGGAGGATCACGCCCGCTTCGACGCGCTGCACGCGCATTTCGGGGGGCGCGGGTGGCAGGACTGGCCGGCGGCGTTCCACGGTCCGCGTGGGAGTGCCGTGGCGCGGTTCGCGGCCGAACATGCGCGCGAGGTCGGTTTCCATGTCTTTGCGCAGTGGCTTGCCGAGACGAGCCTGGCGCGGGCGCAAGCCGCGGCGCGCGAGACGATGGCGATCGGAATCATCGCCGATCTGGCGGTAGGCGTCGATGGCGGCGGGAGCCAGGCGTGGAGCCGGCCGGGCGAGCTGCTGGCCGGGCTGTCTATCGGGGCACCGCCCGACCCGCTGGGGCCGTTGGGGCAGAATTGGGGGATCACCGCGCTGTCGCCCTTCGCCATGCAGCGGACGGGCTTTGCCGGGTTCATCCAGACGATCCGGGTGGCGTTGCGCCATGCGGGGGGCTTGCGGATCGACCATGCGCTGGGGATGCGGCGGCTGTGGGTGATCCCCGATGGCGGGACCGCGGCGGACGGCGCGTATCTGACCATGCCGGTCGAGGACCTGTTGCGGATCGTCACCATCGAGGCGGTGCGCGCCGAGGCGGTGGTGATCGCCGAGGACCTGGGCACGGTGCCGCCGGGGTTCCGCGATATGCTCGGCCAGCGGCGGATGTACGGGATGCGCGTGTTGCCGTTCGAGCGTGATGCGGGCGGCTTCGTGCCGCCGGTCGATTGGGATGCGCGCGGCGTCGCGATGACGGGGACGCACGACACGCCGACGCTGGCGGGCTGGTGGCGGGGGCGCGATCTGGATTGGGCGCGCAGGCTGGGGCGGACGGTGGGCGACGAGCGGGAGGGCGAACGCGCGGCTTTGTGGCGGGCGATCGGCGACGGTCCCCTGCCCCGCGATCCCGCTTCCCCGGTCGATGCGGCGCTGGACGCGGTCGCCGACGCGCCGGGTGCGCTGATGATCGTGCCGGTCGAGGATCTGATCGGCGAGGAGGAACAGCCCAACCTGCCCGGCACCACGACCGAACACCCCAATTGGTGCCGCCGCCTGCCGGAACCTGTAGAAACGCTGTTGCAGCGAAGCGACGTGGCGGCGCGGGTCGCCCGGCTTGGAGCCAGGAGGCCCGGATGACCCCGCGCGCGACGTATCGGCTGCAATTCCACGCCGGCTTCACCTTCGCCGATGCGCAAAGCCTCGTGCCGTATCTCGACCGGCTGGGCGTGAGCCATGTCTATGCGTCGCCGATCACGGTCGCGCGGGCGGGATCGACGCATGGGTACGACGTAGTCGATCCGACGCGCATCTCGGATGTGCCGGGTGGTGAGGATGGATTCCGGCGGCTGGTCGCGGCGCTGCGCGCGCGCGGCATGGGGATGATCATCGACATCGTGCCGAATCACATGGGTGTCGGGCCGGAGAACCCCTGGTGGACCGATGTGCTGCTGCACGGGCCCGACAGCGCCTATGCCGGGTTCTTCGACATCGACTTCCGGCGGCGGATCGTGCTGCCGGTGCTGGGCGCGCCCTTGGCGGCGGTGCTGGCGGCGGGTGATCTGGCGGTCGAGCGGCATGGCGGGCGGGACTGGATCGTGGCGTATGGCGAACACCGGTTCCCGGTGCGCGACGAGGATCAGGGGAAGGATTGGCCCCTCCCCGTCCTGATCGATCGGCAGCATTACCGGCTCGCCTGGTGGCGAGTGGCGAATGACGAGCTGAACTGGCGGCGGTTCTTCACGATCAACGAACTGGCGGGGCTGCGCATCGAGGAACCCGCGGTGTTCGAGGCGGTACACGCGCTGGTGTTCCGGCTGTGGGACGAAGGGCTGATCGACGGGGTGCGCGTCGATCATGTCGACGGGTTGACCGACCCGGCGGGCTATTGCCGGCGATTGCGCGCGCGGATGGGCGAGGACGCGTGGATCGTGGTCGAGAAGATCCTGGGGCCTGGCGAGACGCTGGCACGCGACTGGGGAGTCGACGGGACGAGCGGGTACGACTTCATGGCGGATGCGGCTGCGCTGCTCCATGACCCGACCGGTGCCGAGCCGCTGGGGGCGTTGTGGGCCGAGGTTAGCGGGCGATCGGCCGACTTCGCGGCGGAGGAGTTGCAGGCGCGCCAGGACATGCTGGCATGGCAGTTCGCCGGGCAGCTCGACGCCTGCGTCGCCGCGTTCGTGGGGCTGGCGCATGCCTGCGCAGAGGCGGACGGCACGACCGCGGCGATGCTGCGGCGTGCGATCGAGCGGCTGCTGTGGGTGTTTCCGGTCTATCGCACCTATGGCCCCGATGCCCCGCCCGGCGATGCGTGGGTGCGCGACACGGCGCGGGCGCGGGTGGCGCGGTTCGTGCCGCCGGGGGAGGATCATTTCGTCGACCTGATCCTGTCTTGGCTGGCGGGCACGGGACCGGGC
>DASVUT010000293.1:0-3027 GCA_036386955.1 Sphingomonas sp.
TGAGTCCGGTCACACGGCGCGCGCGCGCCTTGATGGGGACGAGGATGCGGTCGCTGTTCACCCGCGCCAGCCCTTCGGCATAGAGCGCCTCGACACCCATGTCGTTGAAGCCGAGCGCGGCGGCGGTGACCTTGTAGTTGACGGTGGGGGTCGCGAAGGCGCCGTCGAGCACGACGCGCGCCATGACGTCACGGCCACGCACGGCGGGCAGGATCGCGCCGGGTGTCAGGAGCTTGGCATCGACGGCGAAATTGCCGAAGCGGCTGGCGGCGAGGTCGATCAATCCGCCCGCGTCGATCGCGAGCGCGTTGCTGCGCAGCGTCATGCGGGTATCGGCGCGGCGCTGATCGAGCGTCATGTCGAGCTTCACGTCCATGCCCGGCGCGGTCAGCCGCTCGACCGGGCCTTCCAGATACAAGCCCGGACGGGTGATCCCGCGCACCGCGATCTGGCCGTTGCGCGTGGTCAGCGTCAGGTTGGCCAGCTCGCCGCCACCCAACGTCGCGACACCGCGCCCGCGCCAGTTGGACCAGGCGCCCTGCCCGTCCACGGTCACCGCCAACGGTGCCTTGAGCCCACCCATGGTCGCGACCAGCCCGCCGACCGGTGCCTGGAGCTTCACGTCGAGATCGAGCTTGTTCTCTCCGGGAACCGCGTCGAGCACCAGTCGCAACCGGTCGCCGCCCGCGACGCCGCGCCCGCGCAGGGCAACCGCGTTGGCGGCGAGTTGCGCGCGGCGATCGGCGATGTGGACGTTGCCGTCGAGCGAAAGGATGTGCGTTTGTCCGGTCACCGGCGCGGCGATGATGAAACGGCCGATCTTCAACCGGTTCACGTCAATGTCGAGATCGGGCAGCAGCGGTGCGTTGGGATCTTCGGGCACCGGCTTCAGCACGGGCCGGCGGCGCAAGGTGATCGCGCCGGCCTCCAGCGAGCGCACGTCGACATGGTTGCGGATGAAGGCGAAGGGCCGCCAGTCGACGCTCAAGCGCGGGCTATCCAGGAACACGCCGGTGGGATCGCTGACGCGCAGGTCGGACAGGACCATGCGGCCGTAGAGCGACCCGTCGATCCGCCCGACCTTGATGTTCAGCCCCGTCGCGGTAGTGTAGCCCCCAATCCGATCGGCGACCAAGCGGCGGCCGGGGTCGGTGTTGATCCCGAACAGCACCAGCAGCACGAGCGCGACCAGCCCGAGCACCACGATGCCGATCCATTTCACCAAGCTGACCCACACCGGCCGCTTACGCGCCGAGGCGGTGGTCGCCATATCGGTGGTGTCATCGACCATCAGAAGGCCTGACCAATGGAGATGTAGAGCGCGACCTTGCCGTCGCCTTCGCGCGGGTTGAGCGGCGTGGCGACATCAACGCGCAACGGCCCGAAATTGGTGTAGAAACGCCCGCCGATGCCGACCCCGTAACGCATGTCGCTCAAGCGCGGCGTGCTGCTTTCGTAGCTGTTGCCGGCATCGAAGAACGGGACGATGCCGTAATCGCCGAAGCGATAACGCGCCTCGATCGCGAATTCGTTGAGCGAGCGTCCGCCCAGCGGATTGCCGTTGGGGTCGAGCGGCCCCAGGCGCTGGAAGCCATAGCCGCGCACCGACCCGCCGCCGCCGCCAAAATAGCGCCGCGACGGGGCGAGATCGTTACGATCGATCCCCTGGATCGACCCGGCGCGCGCGCGCCCGGCGACCACGAGCTTGTCGCCGAACGGGAAATAGCCCGTCGCCTCGACCATGGTGCGGATATACGGGCGAACCCCGCCGCGTACCGAGGTTTCGGGCGAGGCGTTGAGTTTCAGCCGGTATCCCTTGGCGGGGTTCAGCAGGCTGTCGGAGCGGTCGAACACCACCTGCCCTGGCAACGCGGCGATGAAGTAAGTCTTGCGGCGGTCGGCCCCGCGCCCGAAGAAATAATCGAAATCGGGGTCGAACGCGTTCTCGCTGGTTCCCACCAGTTCGAAACCATAGGCATAGGTCAGCGGCTTCTGCCAGATCGGCGTGGAATCATAGCTGATCCGGGCGGCCAGCGTCCCGGTGAATGCCTCGAACGCATCGTAATTGCTGCGAAGAGCGGAGGCGATCAGCGACACGGTGCGATCGCGGCGGCCCGCATTCTGACGCCGGAACGTCGCGCTCGCGCCCTGTTGCTGCGTGCCGGCGACGCCAGTCACGATCAGCGCGCCTTCGGGCGGGAACAGGTTGCGGTGCGTCCAGCTTCCCTCGATCGTCAGCCCCTGCCCGGTCGAAAAGCCTGCCTGGCCCGCGAGCGTTCGCGCGGGCCCGCGTGTCTGCGTGACCTTCAGGTCGACCGCTTCGGTGCCGTCGGCGGCGATCCGCCCGGTGCGCTGCGGCTCGACGGCCAGGCCGCGGAACAGACCGGTCGCGACCAGCGCGTCGCGCAGATCGTCGGTCAGCGACTTGTTGTAGAGCTGGCCTTCGCGGAAGCGCGGGAAGACGTTCAGGTGATCGACGTCGAACACCGGCTCGCCCGCGCTGACCAGCCGGCCGAATGACGATCGCGGACCTGTATCGACGGGAAGCGTATAAGCCCCCGTCGGCACCGCTGCCTGATCGTCGAGCAGGATATCGCGCTGACCCACGGTCACGAACGGATAGCCTTGTTGCGGCAGGACCAGATTGAGATTGGCCTCGGCACCCTGGATGCGCGCGGCCTCGATCGGATCGCCGACGCGGAGCGGCAGGTTGCGGACGACCAGATCGGGCGGCGTGGTGGGCCCGGCGGTGATGTCGATCGACGACAGCGTGTAGAGCCGCCCCGGCGTCGCGGTCAGCACCGCGCGCAACCGCCCGGGACGGCCGGGTGCGGCGGGATTGGGGTTCGTCTCGACGACCGAGACCGCGGTGGCGTCATAATAGCCCAGCGACCGCATCAGCCGGACGGCCAAAGCCTCGTCCTCCCGCGCGCGCGCGGAGACCTGCGTCGCGTTGGCAGCCTTGCCGTCGCCCTCCTCCAGCGCCGACAGCGCCTCGAACTGCGCCTTCAGCGTACCATCGAGGCC
>DASVUT010000294.1:0-1804 GCA_036386955.1 Sphingomonas sp.
GGGTCGCTGATCGAGCGGCTCGACGCGGCGGGCTATGCCGGGTTCGACCTGTTCTTCCTGGGCTCGGGCGTGCTGAGCCTTGCCGCGCTCGCCTTCCTGCCGGCGCTGGCACGGATCGTGCCGCGCGCGGACGACCGGTGATCGACCGGGTCGCGGATGCGGGTTTCGAACCCGTCGCCGCCGCGGTCGCCGACGGGCGCATCCCCGGTGCCGTGCTCGGCGTTATCGCGCGTGACGGATCGCGCGCGGTGCGGGTAGCGGGGCACGCGGCGCTGATGCCCTGGCCCGAGCCGCTGACCGCGCAGCACTGGTTCGACCTGGCGTCGCTGACCAAGGTCATCGCGACGATGCCGATGATCCTGGGGCTCGCCGATCGCGGCGCTCTCGACCTCGATCGCCCGCTGACCGACGCGATCCCCGACCTGCGCCAGTACGACATCGACGGCGCGGCGGAGCGGCAACTGACCTTTCGCGATTGCCTGGCGCACCGTACCCATCTGCCCGCGGTCGAGCCGATCTATACCTATGGCGACGACCCGGCCCGGCTGCGCGCCTTCGTTTTGCAGCGGACATGGCGCGCCGGACCGCCGGTCTATTCGGACATCAACTTCATCCTGATGGGCATCGCGATCGAGCGGCTCACGGGGGCCGGGCTCGATCGCTGGCCGCTTGGCGAGGGTCTCTCCTTTGGCCCTCCCCCCGGCCCGACCGTCGCCACCGAGGCGTGCACCTGGCGCGGGCGCGTGCTGCAGGGCGAGGTGCATGACGAGAACGCCGCCGCGCTAGGCGGAGCGGCCGGGCATGCGGGGCTGTTCGGCACCGTGGCGGGTGTGCTCGACTTCGCGCACGCGGTGCTGGAGCGCGGCGACACGCGGCTGTTCACGCGCGTCCACAGCCACCGCACGCTCGGCTGGGATGCGGCGCATCCCGGGTGGCAGGGCGGCGACGCCTGCGCGCGCGCCACGATCGGCCATACCGGCTTCACCGGCACGGGGCTGTGGATCGATCCGACGCGCGGGCTCGCCTGGACGCTGCTCACCAACCGCGTCCACCCCACTCGCCACCGCGACAGCGGCATCTTCGCGCTCCGGCCCGTGGTCGGCGATGCGGTGATCGCCGCCTGGGATGCCTAATTGGCCGCCGCGATCAGGTTGAGCGCCGCATCCATCGCGGACGCCGCGGAGACGCCTTCGGGAATGTCATTGGCATAGGCCGCGACGATCAGCGTCCGTCCGCTCGCCGCCGTCATCCGTCCGGCAAGCGCCGTGGTGCCGTTGAGCGATCCGGTCTTCGCGCTGATCCGCCCGGCCAGCGGCGTGTCGCGGAAGCGCCGCGCCAGCGTTCCGTCGGTTGCGCCGATCGGCAGCGTGGCGAACCACGCCTTCCCCCAAGGTTGCCGCCCGACCCAGCGCAGAAACGTCACCATGCCGCGCGGGCTGACGCGGTTGTAGGTCGACATCCCCGAGCCGTCCGAGAGGTCGAACGCGACGCGCGGCACCCCGGCCCGCGCGATCACGCCGCGCACCACCGCCAGCCCGTCGGCGACCGATCCGGTCCCCGACAGTGTCCCCATTCGCCGCAGCAACAGCTCGGCATGCACATTCTGGCTGTCCTTGTTGATGACGCGCAGCCCCTCGCCAAGCGGCGGAGGCGTCAGCCGGGCGAGCGCGGCGGGCTCGGGCGGACGCGGGGCGATGCTCCCCCGCCGACCGGGATCGTCGCTCGCATCGGCAGGGCGGTGCCGCGCGACCACAGCGCCTGCAACCCGCACGCCGCGCACGCGCAGCATCGCCGCGAGCGTCCA
>DASVUT010000295.1:0-2115 GCA_036386955.1 Sphingomonas sp.
CGCAGCGTCGAAATCGCAGGCCTTGGCGCGTGGTGGTATCGCGGCGGACCGTGGGAGCCGCTCAGCCGCCACATGTTCGCCTGAACGCTTGCGCTTGACCGGCTCGGGCGCGCGCTCTTATAGGCGCGCGCTCAGTGGCGAAGTAGCTCAGCTGGTTAGAGCACGGGAATCATAATCCTGGGGTCGGGGGTTCAAGTCCCTCCTTCGCTACCACCACTCGCGCCCCTTGCTGATCGGTCACGCCACTCGCCGTTCGCCCTGAGCGACGTCGAAGGGCTGGTTGCGACGGTGGTGTCAGGTGCTTCGACTTCGCTCAGCACGAACGGGGGTCGGGAGCGGAGCCGAACAGTCCCCAAGGATCGTTCAGCACCAGCACCGCGTCCGCGCGGGCCAGCGCCACAAGGGTCAGTCCGTGCGCGCGAGCGTGGTCGATCGCCATGCTCGTCGGCGCGGAGATGCCCGCCAGCAACGGCGTGCGGGCGACCAGCGCCTTGTCCACCATCTCGAAGCTCAGCCGCGAGGTGACGAGGATGAACCCGTCGAGCGACGCGCCCGATCCGATCAGCTTGTCGAGTGCATTGTGGCGGCCGACATCCTCATAGGCCGCCAGGATTGCGCCGGTCCGGTCGCAGCCGGCCGCGGCATGGACCGCGCCCGTGCTCGCGTTCAGCGGCTGGTGCGCGCGCAGGGCAGCGAGGCTTTCGAAAAGGGCGGCGGGTGTAACATCGGGGCGCGGCGGGCGCGACGAGACAGAGCGATGAAGCTGTTCCAGGCTGGCGATCCCGCACAGGCCGCAGCTCGCGTCGCTGGTGCGGTGGCGCACGCGGTCGTGGATGCGGCCACGGCAGTGGTCGGACAGCGCGACGCGGACGATCCAGCCCGCCTCCGCCTCGAACGGCTCGACCGCGACGATGTCGGCCGCCGTGTCGGCAAGCCGTTCGGTCAGCATGAACCCGCGCGCGAACGCGTCCAGGTCGGCGGGCGTCGCCATCATGACGGCATAGCCAATGCCGTCGACCTCGAGCGCGACGGGCGCCTCGACCGCGACGACGCGTTCGCCGGAATGGCTGGAGTGAGGGCGGAGGATGCGCGTCGGCTCCGGGCGGACGGTTGTCACAGAACCAACAGGTCCTCGGGCGTGTTGATGTTGGCGATCGGTTCGCCCGCCGCGATCGGCACCGCGCCGATCGTGCGCGCCCAGCGGCGTACCGACCGGTCGGGTTCGGTCGTCAGGTGCCCAAGCAACTGCGCGCCCAGCGCTGAGGGCCAGTGGCCGAGAACGGGTGCCTCCACGCAATAAGCCGGGGCGCGGCGGATCAGCGCGTGCAGCAGGCCGGCGGGCAGGCGCGGCATGTCGCATCCTATCGTCAGCACTGATGCGGAGCCGTGGCTGGCGGCATGGTCCAGCGCGGCGGCGACACCGCCGAGCGGACCCAGATGCGGCTCCGGCAGATCGGGAATTGCACCGCCACCGACGAGCACGACGCTGTTGCATATCGAGGCCAGCAGCGCGGCGGCATGATCGCGCAGCCGTTCGGTGCCGAACATCGCCTGCGCCTTGTCCGATCCGAATCGCGACGACCGCCCGCCGATAAGAACCGCGCCTAGGATCATGCCGCCACCGTCATGGCAGCCGCAGCCGCACGGGCACCGACTTGGCGGCGGGCACATGGCTTTCCAACGCATGATGTTCGAGCGCGATCAGGCAGTTGAGCTCGGGATAATAGCCGCCGATGCACCCGCGCGGTATGTCGTACGCGGTGACGCGCAGCCCCTCGATCACGCGCTCGACCCCGTCATCGGCATCGCTTTGCATCCCGATCGTGTCGCCATCCTTCAGCCCGAGCGCGGCGATATCGGTGCGGTTCATCATCGCGACCATGCGCGTGCCCTTGATGCCGCGGAACCGGTCGTCATAGCCGTAGATGGTGGTGTTGAACTGATCGTTGGAGCGCAGCGTGACGAGCCGATAGCGCCCGTCTTGCTCGGCGAAACCGGTCGCGTTCATCGCGCGGGGGACGTTGAACTCGGCGCGGCCGCTCGATGTTTGCCATTGGCGGTGCGCGGCGGGATTGCCCTTCCAGAAGCCGCCGGGTTCGAACAGCCGCTTGTTGT